>NZ_WOEJ01000030.1:0-24888 GCF_019400845.1 Pseudomonas sp. MAG002Y
GGATATACGAATGCAACCGCGCTGACGACAGGATCGAAAAAGCTATCCTCACTGCTTGTGGGGAGAGTCCATATACCAGTTGTTAGGCTTGTGCGTCAAATTGCCTTAATCCGTCACGTGCGACTCTATTTCCATAATCAATATGCTACGCAACTTAAATCCTTTGTTGCTGTATCTTAATTTGTTATTTTCTAAGTGTTCTAAGAATTTAGAGGCGTAATCACGGGTAAATTTTATGTTGCGGTTTTGAGTTAAGAAGTAACCAAGCTTGGAAAGAGCTGCGGCGTTTTCATTAGGTTTGTCGTCCAGAGATAGTTCACCAGTAAAGGCTTCATATAGTAGGCGTTCAAAATCATAGCCTCTCTGCTTGAAATGATCTACTGCTGACCTAGACTCATTCAGGTCGGATATGCTTTGTTTAAAGAACTCTTCTAAAGTATCGTTATCGCCAGCATAGCCTGAAAGTGAAGTTACTCCGGAAATAACTAGGAGCAGTATTAGAAATTGTTTTTTTAACAAAACATACCTCGTCATGTGGGGAACCCTAACTATTATTAGACGTCATGTGACGGATAACACGCTGGACGCGTTTGACGGATAATCTTCCTTGTCATCTTCATTCTTCCTGTCTAGGGTGGACGTTTCCGAGGAGCACTGACGGTATAAAGGAGTTATACGTCATGGAAAGGAAGCCACGACTGCTGGATCAAGTGCAAGAGCAAATCAGGCTCAAACATTACTCGATCCGAACGGAACGCGTCTATTGCGAGTGGGTCAAGCGATTCATTCGTTTTCATGATTATCGACATCCGGTCGAAATGGGAGCACCGGAGGTTGAGTCTTTTTTATCTCATCTGGCTGTCAATAAAGACGTGGCTGCGTCGACCCAGAATCAGGCGCTGGCTGCGCTTCTATTTCTTTATAAAGAAGTATTACGGCAGGACTTGCCCTGGCTGGGTGAAGTTGTGCGCGCTAAAAAACCGAGTCGTTTACCTGTGGTGTTATCCATAGAGGAAGTGCAGAAGATTCTGGCGAATCTGAAGGACGAGCCGTGGCTTATCTCAAGCTTGCTGTACGGCACAGGGATGCGGTTGATGGAGGCTGTCAGGCTGCGCGTTAAAGATATCGACTTTGGTCGGCGAGAAATCCTTATTCGTGACGGAAAAGGCCAGAAGGACAGGGTTACGGTGTTACCCATGCGCTTGATTGAGCCGCTCAAGGCGCAACTTTCTCATGTGAAACATCTTCATCAGCATGAGGTGGCACAAGGACGCGGTGATGTGTATCTGCCTGATGCCCTGACGCGCAAATACCCTAGAGCACCCTGGGAGTGGGGCTGGCAATACGTGTTTCCAGCTTCTGGCTTATCGGTTGATCCCCGCAGTGGTGCCGTCAGGCGTCATCACTTCAATGAGCAGAGGCTTCAGCGTGGCTTCAAACGCGCTGTTCAGGTGGCAGGCATTGTTAAGCTGGCTACGCCCCATACGTTGCGCCACAGCTTTGCCACGCATCTGCTGGAGAGTGGCCAGGATATTCGGACAGTGCAGGAGCTGCTGGGCCACGCCGATGTAAAAACCACCATGATTTATACCCACGTGCTTAATCGCGGTGGGCTGGCCGTCTTGAGTCCATTAGATCGGGTTTAAGCGGCTTTTTTATTCGTCTTCGGAGTCGGCACCAATGGCTTCAAAACAGACGAGACGATGGTCCTCGATCAGCCAGCTGTTTGTCGTCGTGTTGTGCTCGGCCTCCATTACGCTGTTGTAGCTGAACTGCCAGCGCTTGCGCTCGCGCCCGTCCAGCGCTTCGATGGTCAGGACGATCTCTTCGCTTTCAAAAGACTCACCGGCTTCGGCGGCAGCATCGGCCTGGTCGAGAAGATCATCGTTCAAGGCAAAGCTGGCAGCATGAAGCCCGTCGATTTCGAGCATGTCGGCGAGTTCGAGTTGGTCGAGCAGGTAGGGCGTTTCGGTGGTCATGGGCAGGTACGTAGAATCTGGAGAGGGAAGAGGTGGGCCAGCCAGCGGCGTAACCCACCCTACAGGTTAGTTAATTATCGTAGCCCAGGTTGGGGGCTAGCCAACGTTCGGTGACGGCGAGATCCTGGCCTTTACGCTGCGTGTAGCTTTCCACCTGATCCTTGTCGATCTTGCCAACGGCAAAGTATTGCGCTTCCGGATGGGCGAAGTACCAGCCGCTCACAGCGGCGGCGGGGAACATGGCGTAGTGTTCGGTCAGGAATACACCGCTGCGGCCCGCCTGGTTGAACTGTGCTTCTGGGTCGAGCAGGGAGAAGAGCGTGGCTTTTTCGGTGTGGTCCGGGCAAGCCGGGTAGCCGGGAGCAGGGCGGATGCCTTTATAGCGTTCCTTGATGAGTTCCTCATTGGAAAGTTGCTCATCACGTGCGTAACCCCAATGCTCCTTACGTACGCGTTCGTGCAGCCACTCAGCGCAGGCTTCGGCCAAACGGTCGGCCAGTGCCTTGACCATGATGGCGTTGTAATCGTCACCCTTGGCTTCGTAGCTCTTTGCCAATTCTTCTGCGCCGATACCGGCGGTGGTAATAAAGCCGCCCATGTAGTCGGTTACGCCGCTTTCCTTGGGCGCTACGAAGTCGGCCAGGGAGAAGTTGGGCTTGCCGTCCGGCTTGATGGTCTGCTGGCGCAGGTGATGCAGCGTTGCCAGAGTTTCACCGGAGTCGCTGTAGACCTCTAGGTCATCATTACGTATCTGATTGGCCGGCCAGAAGCCGAACACAGCACGCGCCTTGATAAGCTTTTCATCGATCAGCTTTTTCAGCATGGCCTGGGCGTCATTGAATAGGGCAGTGGCGGCTTCGCCCACTACTTCGTCGGTCAGGATGCGCGGATATTTGCCGGCGAGATCCCAGGAGATGAAGAAGGGTGTCCAGTCGATGTATTCGGCCAGTACGGACAAGTCGATATCATCCAACACTTTGACCCCAGTAAAGCTGGGTTTGGGTGCCTGATAGCCCAGCCAGTTGAAATGCGGCTTGTTGGCGACGGCCTTCTCATAACTCAGGCGCTCAATACGTGCGCTGCGGTTGGCCGTGCGCTCACGGACTTCAGCATATTCGGTACGGGTTTTCTCGACGAAGCCCGCCTTGAGTTCCTTGGAGAGCAGCTGGGTGGCGACACCTACGGCGCGGGAGGCGTCGGTTACATAGACCACCGCGTCGTTGCTGTACTGCGGCTCGATCTTAACGGCCGTGTGCGCCTTGGAGGTCGTGGCGCCGCCAATCATCAGCGGGAGTTTGAAGCCTTGGCGCTGCATTTCCTTGGCGACGTGGACCATTTCGTCCAGCGATGGGGTAATCAGGCCGGAGAGGCCAATGATGTCGCATTTCTGTTCGATAGCGGTTTGCAGGATTTTTTCTGCCGGCACCATCACGCCCAGATCAACAATGTCGTAGCCGTTACAGCCCAGCACCACGCCCACGATGTTCTTGCCAATGTCGTGAACGTCGCCTTTTACTGTCGCCATGAGGATCTTGCCCTTGGCCTCGGGCTTGTCACCTTTTTCCGCTTCGATGAAGGGGATCAAATGAGCCACAGCCTGTTTCATCACGCGAGCGGACTTGACTACCTGAGGCAGGAACATTTTGCCGGAGCCGAACAGGTCACCAACGACGTTCATGCCGGACATCAACGGGCCTTCGATAACCTCGATAGGGCGGGCACATTGCTGGCGGGCTTCTTCAGTATCTTCGACGATAAAGGTCGTGATGCCTTTGACCAGTGCATGCTCAAGACGCTTGTCTACTGGGTAGCTGCGCCATTCTTCTGTTTCGACTTCCTTGACGGAGCCGTCACCCTTGTACTTGTCGGCAATGGCCAGTAGCGCTTCGGTGCCATTGGGGGTGCGGTTAAGCACAACGTCTTCGACTCGATCACGCAGTTCCTTGGGAATCTCGTCATAGATTTCCAGCTGACCCGCGTTGACGATACCCATCGTCAGGCCGTTCTTGATGGCGTAATACAGGAAGACAGAGTGGATGGCCTCACGCACCGGGTTGTTGCCGCGGAACGAGAAAGACACGTTGGAAACGCCGCCGGAGGAGAGGGCGTAGGGCAGGTTATCCCGGATGAAGGCACACGCGTTGATGAAATCCACCGCGTAGTTGTTGTGCTCTTCGATGCCGGTTGCGACCGCAAAGATGTTCGGGTCGAAAATGATGTCTTCCGGCGGGAAGCCTACCTGATTGACCAGAATGTCATAGGAACGGGCGCAGATTTCATTCTTGCGCGCTTCGGTATCGGCCTGGCCCGCTTCATCGAAGGCCATGACGACCACAGCCGCACCGTAGCGCTTGCAAAGCTTGGCGTGGTGGATGAACGCGTCGACACCTTCCTTCATGGAAATGGAGTTGACGATGCCCTTGCCCTGGATGCACTTAAGGCCGGCCTCGATGACATCCCACTTGGAGGAGTCAATCATGATCGGCACACGGGAGATGTCCGGTTCAGAGGCAATCAGGTTCAGGAAAGTGACCATGGCCGCTTTCGAGTCCAACATGCCTTCGTCCATGTTGATATCGATGACCTGGGCGCCGGCCTCTACCTGTTGGCGGGCTACGTCCAGTGCCTCGGCATAGTTCTCTTCGCGAATCAGACGGGCAAACTTGGCGGAACCGGTAATGTTGGTTCGCTCGCCTACGTTTACGAAGAGGGACGTGCGATCGATGGTGAATGGCTCAAGGCCGGACAGGCGGCAAGCACGCGGGATCTCTGGTAGGGCGCGCGGCGGGTATTTGGCTACCGCCTCGGCAATCGCCTGGATATGGCCGGGCGTGGTGCCGCAGCAACCGCCTACGATATTCAAAAAGCCACTGGCCGCGAACTCTTCAACCACCTCAGCCATTTGTGCAGGCGTTTCGTCGTACTCGCCAAAGGCGTTAGGCAAGCCAGCGTTCGGGTGGGCTGAAACGTGGGTTTCGGCCTTGGCAGACAATTCCTCTATATAGGGGCGCAGCTCTTTTGCACCCAGCGCGCAGTTGAGGCCGACCGAGATGGGCTTGGCATGGCGGACCGAGTTCCAGAAGGCCTCAGTGGTCTGGCCGGACAAGGTGCGGCCGGAGGCATCGGTGATCGTACCGGAGATCATGATCGGCAATTCAAAGCCGACTTCCTCGAATACGCCCTGTACTGCAAAGATTGCCGCCTTGGCGTTCAAGGTGTCGAAGATTGTTTCGATCAGAATCAGGTCCGCGCCACCTTCGATCAGGCCGCGCGTGGCCTCGGTGTAGTTGTCCACCAGTTCGTCAAATGTCACATTCCGGTAGCCGGGGTTGTTTACGTCTGGCGAGATGGAGCAAGTGCGGCTGGTTGGGCCAAGCACGCCGGCAACAAACCGTGGTTTATCTGGCGTTTCGGCTGTCTTTGCGTCAGCAACTTGACGCGCCAGCCGTGCACCTTCCACGTTTAGCTCATACACCAGCGCTTCCATACCGTAGTCGGCTTGGGAAACGCGCGTGGCGTTGAACGTGTTGGTTTCGAGGATATCGGCGCCTGCATCCAAATAGGCTTTTTCGATCGCTTGAATGACATCTGGACGAGTCAGAAGCAGGAGGTCGTTGTTGCCTTTGACATCGCTAGGCCAGTCAGCGAAGCGTTCGCCCCGGTAATCGGCCTCTTCCAGTCTGTAGCTCTGGATCATTGTACCCATACCGCCGTCCAGAATAAGGATGCGCTCCTTGAGTGCGGTTTGCAGGGCGGAGAAGCGTGCGGCGCGATCGATCATGGGCAGGTATCCAGATTACAGCGACAAAAAAGGGATGATAGCAAAGCTGTCAGATGGCACGAAGACTGCTTTGGTCATCTGATATATGAGCTATCTTCAAGTAATAACGCTTCCATTTTTAACGAGTATCGATTGTGACTGCGACTCCGCTACTGGTTTGTGATGATTCTGCCATGGCACGAAAGCAGCTGATTCGTGCCTTGCCTCCCGAGTGGTCTGTGGACATTACACAGGCGACCAACGGGAGTGAGGCGCTCAATGTGCTGCGTCAGGGCAAGGTTCAGGTCATGTTACTGGACCTGACCATGCCGGTCATGGATGGCTATCAGACGCTGGAGGCGATGCGGGCTGAAAACATCACGTGCAACGTGATCGTGGTTTCTGGCGACGTTCAGGAAGAGGCCATACGGCGTGTGCTGGAGTTGGGTGCACTGGCGTTTCTGAAAAAGCCAGCCGACGCTGATCAGCTCAAGGCACTGCTGCTTCAGCATGGCTTGCTTGGATTTGCACCCAACAAGGAAGCCGTCATGGAGGATCGTCCCGATCCTGATGTCAGCTTTCGTGATGCCTTCCGCGAAGTGGTCAACGTATCCATTGGTCGCGCGGCAGCGTTGTTGGCCAAGGTGCTCAACGTCTTCGTGCAGCTTCCGATTCCCAACGTCAACATCCTTGAGGTAGGCGAGCTGCATATGGCGCTGGCCGATGTGCAGCGCGGCAGCCGTGTCACAGCGGTCTGTCAGGGGTTTATCGGTAATGGCATTGCGGGCGAGGCCTTGCTGATTTTCCATGATTCGGAAGTCAAGGACATGGTAACGCTGCTCCGCAGTGGCAGCACGCAAAACAATGATCAGATGGAGATGCTGCTCGACTTGGCCAGCATCCTGATTGGGGCATGCCTGAGTGGTTTGTCGGAGCAGATCGATGTGCGCTTCTCGCAGGGGCACCCGATGATTCTGGGGCAACATACGGCGCTTGAGAATCTGATTCAGGTCAATCGCCAGCGCTGGAAGAAGACCCTGGCTGTCGAGGTGAGCTATAGCCTCGAAGGGCATGACATACATTTTGATTTGCTGCTGCTGTTTACCGAAGACTCGGTCAAGCGGCTTACTAATAAAATCAATTACATGATGGATTGATACATGGCGATCGAACTCGACGATCTTCACTGGATGCTGGATATCGTGCAGCACATCGATGTTGGTGTGCTGGTGATCAATCGCAAGTATGAAGTGGAAGTCTGGAACAGTTTCATGGAAAACCATTCGGGAATCGTCCCGAGTGATGCGCAGGGCAAGCTACTATTCTCGCTTTTCCCTGAAATGGACGAGGACTGGTTCCGTTACAAGGTCGAAGGTGTGGCCATGCTGGGCACGCCGATGTTCACCATCTGGGAACAGCGGCCTTATCTGGTCAAGTTCAAGAATTATCAGCCTATTACAGGTCTGGAAGATTACATGTACCAGAATGTCACTATTCTGCCGCTGCGTGACACGCGAGGCGGAGTGGGTTACATCGGTATCATTATCTATGATGTGACACGGGTTGCGACCAACACGCGTCAGCTGCAGTCGGTCAATGGTCAGCTGGAGCAGTTGTCACGAACCGACCGGCTGACCGGACTGTTCAATCGTGGCTTCTGGGATGAATGCCTGAAGCATGAATTCGCGCGTCATTTGCGCTACCGCTGCAATGTCGGGCTGGTGATTCTTGATATCGATCATTTCAAGAAGATCAACGACACCTACGGTCATCCAGGAGGCGACAAGGTCATCCAGGCTCTGGCTAATCTGATTAACGGCCATATTCGGGCAACCGACAGGGCGGGGCGCTATGGCGGTGAGGAGTTCGTCATTCTGATGCCGGATACGCCATCCAGTGGCGCCCAGATATTTGCAGAACGCTTGCGCCAGCAGGCTGAGCAACTGAAGGTGGAGCACGAAGGTAAGCAGATTACCTTTACGATCAGCCTGGGCATTGCCGACCTGAGCCTGCCCGTAGAGAGCCATGAGGTGTTGCTGGAGCGTGCCGATCAGGCGCTCTACCAGTCCAAGCATAATGGCCGCAATCAGGTTACGGTCTATTCGGGCGCATGAGTAAGCGATAAAAAAGCCCGCTGTTTCAAGCGGGCTTCTGATGTGCGGTGCTGATCAGTCCAGGCCTTGCAGCAAGCCAGCCATGTCATCGGCGTGTTCTTCTTCCTGAGCCAGGATGTCTTCGAAGATGCGCCGTGTGGTTGGATCTTTATCACCGATGTACTGCACGATCTCGCGATAGGTATCGATGGCGATGCGCTCGGCAATCAGGTCTTCCTTGATCATGTCACGCAGGTCGTGACCTTCAGCATATTGGGCATGGGAGCGGGTGAGCAGACCCTCAGGGTTGAAATCAGGCTCGCCGCCCAGCTGCACGATACGCTCGGCCAGGCGATCGGCGTGCTCCTGTTCCTGGTCGGCATGCTCCTGAAATTCGGCAGCCGCAACGCTAGCCTTGATACCGGTAGCCATGAAGTAGTGACGCTTGTAGCGCAGCGTGCATACGATCTCGGTCGCAAGTGAGTCGTTAAGGAGCTTGATAACAGTTTCGCGATCGGCGCTATAGCCCTCGGTGATGGGGCCGTCTTCAATGTGTTGGCGGGCTCGTTGGCGAATGGTTTCGATATCGGTCAGAAAGGGTTGGTTGGTCAGCATGGGGCATTCCTCTTAGGCTTCACGGTCCATCTGGGATGGCCCTCTGTCGGGGCCTGTCCAGATGTGATTCCCACGTCGGGTAAAAGTTTTGTCCAAGATTTATCGGCGGGTCGGGCTTGAAAGAATCAAGCACAGGTGCCATTTATCCTACTAAACTAGTAAGTCTTTAACCGTAGGCCGCTCTGGCGTACACTGCGCCCAGGTAAGCGAGGAGTAGAAATGAGCGCTATCACCATTACTGAAGCCGCCCAGGATTACCTGGCTGGCCTGCTTGAAAAGCAAAACACTCCCGGTATCGGCATTCGTATTTTCATCACGCAGCCGGGAACCCAGTACGCCGAGACCTGTATTGCCTACTGCAAGCCGGGCGAGCAGAAGCCGGAAGATACGTCGTTTGGTCTGAAGGACTTTACCGCCTGGATCGATGCGATCAGCGAGCCCTTCCTGGAAGATGCCATTGTCGACTATGCCCAGGATCGCATGGGGGGGCAGCTGACCATCAAGGCGCCCAACGCCAAGGTGCCGATGATCAGCGAAGACAGCCCGATCAGCGAGCGCATCAATTATTACCTGCAGACTGAAATCAATCCCGGTCTGGCCAGCCACGGCGGTATGGTGAGTCTGGTTGAGGTGGTAGAAGACGGGGTTGCCGTGTTGCGTTTTGGTGGCGGCTGCCAGGGCTGCGGTCAGGTTGACCTGACGCTCAAGGATGGTGTTGAGCGTACCTTGATCGAGCGTATCCCGGACCTGAAAGGCGTTCGTGACGTAACCGATCATAGCAATCGCGAAAACGCCTATTACTGATAGGGTTTTGCGAAAAATAAGGCGGCTACGAGCCGCCTTTTTATGCCGCCTGTTAGTTAGTGCGGGGTATAGATCTGGTCAAAGACGCCGCCATCGGCAAAGTGTGTTTTCTGTACGGTCCGCCAGTCACCAAACAATTGCTCGACTGAGAAGAAGTCCACTTTCGGGAAGCGGTCCTGATACTGCGCCAGAATCTCTACATTGCGTGGACGCAGATAGTTGTCGGCTGCGATACTCTGACCTTCTTCCGACCAGAGATACTTGAGATATCCCTCAGCCACTTCGCGTGAGCCTTTCTTGTCAACGACCTTGTCGACCACCGTGACGGGTGGCTCGGCTTCAGCCGATACGCTGGGATAGATCACCTCGAAGTTACCGCGACCAAATTCGCGCGCAATCATTTCGGCCTCGTTTTCAAAGGTCAGCAGCACATCGCCAATCTGATTTTGCATGAAGGTCGTGGTAGCAGCGCGACCGCCTGTATCCAGAACTGGAACATGCTTGAACAGCTCGCCCACAAAGGCTTTGGCCTTGGCCTCGTCGCCTCCGGTTTTCAAAACGTATCCCCAGGCGGACAGGTAGGAGTAACGTCCGTTACCTGTGACTTTGGGGTTTGGAATGATGACTTCCGTACCCTCCTTGACCAGGTCAGGCCAGTCCTTGATGCCCTTTGGGTTGCCTTTGCGAACGATAAAGACGGTAGCGGAGGTGAATGGAGCGCTGTTATTCGGTAGGCGCTCGGCCCAGTTCTTGGGGATCAGCCCGCCATTGTCGGCCAGGGCGTTAATGTCGGTGGCCTGGTTCATGGTGATGACATCCGCAGGTAGGCCATCAATGACGGCGCGGGCCTGTTTGCTGGAGCCACCATGAGACATCTGAATGGTTATATTCTGGTCATGGGTCTCTTTCCAGTGCTTTTGGAAAGCCGGGTTGTATTCCTTGTAGAAGTCTCGCATCACATCGTAGGAAACGTTCAGCAGGGGCGCTGCATTCGCAGCACCTCCTAGGAGCAGGCCGGCCGCCAGTAGCGGAGCGAAGAGCTTTTTTATCATGGTGATGTCTCTTATCGGTTGTTATCAGAGCGTCCCGCTCTGGAAAGGCCACATTATTCCGGTATTACCGTTCGTTTATAAAGCGAGTTTCCACAGCGGCTACAAAACGAGGCCTGTGCTTCGTGGAGTTCCTTGCCACACGCCCCGCACGGTTTGTGGATACTGTTCTCGCCTCGAATGGCATTGGATAGCTCAGCGGTAAAGATACCGGTGGGTACTGCAATGATCGAGTAGCCACTGATCATGACGATGCTGGCGATGGCTTGACCTAGAGCAGTTTGCGGGACCATGTCGCCAAATCCTACCGTTGTCAGCGTCACGATTGCCCAATAGATACTTTTGGGAATGCTGGTGTAGCCATTTTCCGGTCCTTCCACTACGTACATCAGTGAGCCGAATAGCGTCACCATCGTCAGAACACTGAGCAGGAAGACAATGATCTTTTGCCGACTACCTCTTAATGCCGTCACCAGAAAATTGGCCTGATTCAGGTACTGACGCAGCTTTAGAATCCTGAATATCCTGAGCAGGCGCAGGATACGGATCACCAGCAGGTATTGAGCGCTAGGCACAAAGAGCGCAATAAAGCTGGGCAGTATCGCCAGCAAGTCCACGATGCCGAAAAAGCTGAAGGCATACTTCGCAGGTTTTCGTGCGCTGTATAGCCTTAGCAGGTATTCGATGGTGAACAGGACGGTAAACGCCCATTCACACAGGGACAATATTTCGTCATATTTAGCATGGATCTCCGCCACGCTATCAAGCATGACCACCACCAGGCTGGCTAGGATGGTAAACAGGAGGGCTTCGTCGAACCAACGTCCCGGAGCGGTGTTGGAGTGGAAGATGATGATCTCCAGACGTCGGCGCAGGCGCTGAGCGTCGGCCATGGCATAGACTCCTTCTAATGTTAAAATCGCACCCTTGTGTCTTCTCGCCATGCCGGTAATGAAGGCACGCGAAGGAAGGGCGCATGCGGCTAAAATCCATCAAGTTGGCGGGCTTCAAATCATTTGTAGACCCGACAACCGTTAATTTCCCCAGCAATATGTCGGCAGTCGTAGGGCCGAACGGATGCGGCAAATCGAATATCATCGACGCCGTGCGCTGGGTCATGGGCGAAAGCTCGGCAAAGAACTTGCGCGGCGAGTCGATGACCGATGTCATCTTCAACGGCTCGAACAGCCGCAAACCGGTTACTCAGGCTTCAATCGAGCTGATTTTCGATAATTCGGACAACTCGCTAGTCGGTGAGTATGCCAGCTATGCGGAAATTTCCATTCGCCGACGGGTAACTCGGGACGGGCAGAATACCTATTTTCTCAACGGTACCAAATGCCGTCGTCGCGACATCACCGATATCTTTTTGGGCACAGGGCTTGGCCCGCGTAGTTATTCGATCATCGAGCAGGGGATGATTTCCAAGCTGATCGAGGCTCGTCCAGAGGATTTGCGCAATTACATCGAAGAAGCGGCGGGGATCTCCAAGTATAAGGAGCGCCGTCGTGAAACGGAAAGCCGTATTCGCCGTACCCAGGAAAACCTGGCACGCCTGACGGATCTGCGTGAAGAGCTTGAACGGCAACTCGAACGGTTGCACCGACAGGCGCAGGCTGCCGAGAAATATCAGGAGTACAAGGCGGAAGAGCGTCAGCTTCGTGCCCAACTGGGAGCACTTCGTTGGCGCGATCTGGATGAGCTGGTGCAGCAGCGTGAGCGCGTCATTGGCAATCAGGAGGTAGCGCTCGAAGCGTTGGTTGCTGAGCAGCGCAGTGCTGATGCCAGTATTGAGCGACTGCGAGACAGCCATCATGATTTGTCCGAGCGGTTCAATCAGGTGCAGGGGCGCTTCTATTCGGTTGGTGGAGACATTGCGCGGGTCGAGCAGAGCATTCAGCACGGCCAGCAGCGCTTGCGTCAGCTGCAGGATGATCTGCGTGAAGCCGAGCGCTCTCAGGAAGAAACTGCCGCACATCTGGGTAATGACCAGGCGCTTCTTGCTACCTTGGCCGAAGAGCTGGCCATGCTGGAGCCCGAGCAGGAAATGAGCGCAGCTTCTGCTGAAGAATCTGCCCTGGCGCTGGAGGCGTCCGAGCAGGCCATGCAAGCGTGGCAGCAGCAGTGGGACAGCTTCAACCAGCACAGTGCAGCGCCTCAACGTGAGGCTGATGTTCAACAGTCCCGTATCCGTCACTTGGAACAAAGCCTGGAACGGCTCATGGAGCGCGAGCGACGACTGCGTGATGAGCTGACGCAACTGGCAGCGGATCCTGAAGACGCAGCGTTGCTCGAGCTCAGCGAAGAGTTAGCTGGAATCGAGTTGATTCTCGAGGATCTCGCCCAGGAAGAAATAGAGGCCAACGAGCAGCTGGCTATCAGTCGAGAGCAGCTTCAGGCTGTAACCACCCAACAGACCACGGCGCAAGGTGAGCTGCAGCGTCTGGAAGGTCGTATTGCTTCTTTGGAGGCCTTGCAGCAGGCTGCGCTCGATCCTGGAAAAGGGGCGGATGACTGGATGCGTCTGCATGATCTGCATGAGCGTAGCCGCCTGGCCGAGGGTGTTCGGGTTGAGTCAGGCTGGGAGAGAGCTGTTGAAACGGTGTTGGGCGCTGATTTGCAGGCGGTTTGCCTGGATGATCTCTCCGGTCTCGACCTAGCTGCATTCGAGCAGGGCGAGCTGCGCCTGGTAACACCTGGGCATGTAGCGCCTGCAACGCCAGGGAGCTTGTTGGATAAAGTCGAAGCCCTACATGATCTGTCGCCCTGGCTGGGCAATGTATTTCCAGTGGAGACCCTTGAGGACGCACTGGCGCAGCGGCAGAGGCTTGCTGATGGGCAGAGCCTTGTCAGTCGAGACGGGTATTGGGTATCCCGTCACTTTTTGCGAATACAGCGCTCCAGCGAGGCGGAAAGCGGTGTGCTGGCGCGCCGCCAGGAGCTTGAGTGTTTACACGCTGAGCGTACTCAGCTGGAACAGCGGTTGAGTGAGGGGCAGAAGGCGTTTGAGCAGGCGCAGGAGCAGTTGGCAGAGCTAGAGCGCAACCGCGAAACGGTCCGCCGTCGATCTCAGGAGGAGAGCCGCCGCCAGGGTGAAGTCAGGGCTCAGCTGTCGGCACGGCAGGCCAAGGCCGAGCAGCTTGGACTGCGCCGAAAGCGGCTTGAAGAAGAGCGGGTTGAAATGGCAGAGCAACGCGCTATCGAGACCGAGCAGATTGGTGAGGCACGACTGAGCCTTCAGGATGCATTGGATGCCATGGCTGCCGATACCGAGCGCCGCGACCTGTTGATCGCTCAGCGCGAGACGCTACGCGAGCGGCTGGATCGGGCTCGTCAGGAGGCGAGGCAGCATAAGGAGCAGGCTCATCAGCTGGCTGTAAGGCTGGGGTCGCTCAAAGCCCAGCATGACTCTACTCAGCAGGCACTGGAGCGTCTGCTGCTCCAGGCGGCTCGGCTCGACGAGCGGCGTGAACAGCTCAGCCTCAACCTTGAGGAAGGCTCCGCGCCAATTGAGGAGCTCAGGTTGAAACTCGAAGAGCTGCTTGAGCGCCGCATGAGCGTCGATGAGGAGCTGCGAGGCGCGCGCATGGCTCTGGAGGAGGCGGATCGTGAGCTGCGTGAGTCCGAGCGCCGCCGTACCCAGGCCGAGCAGCAGGCGCAGGTGGTGCGCAGTCAGGTGGAGCAGCAGCGGCTTGAGTGGCAGGGGCTGTCCGTGCGCCGTAAAACCCTTCAGGAGCAGCTGCATGAAGAGGGGTATGACCTGCAGACCGTAGTGGCTACATTGCCTGAGGATGCCACCGAGTCGGCATGGGAGTCTCAGCTGGAGGCGCTGAATGCGCGTATTCAACGCCTGGGTGCCATTAACTTGGCAGCCATCGAGGAGTATCAGCAGCAATCCGAGCGCAAGCGCTATCTGGATGCGCAAAACGATGATCTTGTTGAGGCCTTGGAAACGCTCGAAAACGTGATTCGCAAGATCGACCGTGAAACGCGCAATCGTTTCAAGGAAACATTCGATCAGATCAATAATGGCCTTCAGGCCTTGTTTCCAAAAGTTTTTGGCGGCGGACACGCCTATCTGGAACTTACGGGAGAAGATTTACTCGATACCGGGGTTGCGATCATGGCGCGTCCGCCGGGCAAGAAGAACAGCACGATTCATCTTTTGTCGGGCGGTGAGAAGGCATTGACGGCAATCGCGTTGGTTTTTGCGATTTTTCAGCTCAATCCAGCGCCATTCTGCATGCTTGACGAAGTGGATGCGCCTCTGGACGATGCCAACGTTGGCCGCTACGCGCGGCTGGTGAAGGAAATGTCCGAAAAAGTGCAGTTCATCTATATCACACACAACAAGATCGCCATGGAAATGGCCGATCAGCTGATGGGCGTGACGATGCACGAACCGGGCTGTTCGCGTTTGGTGGCCGTCGATGTCGAAGAAGCTGTTGCTTTGGCTGAAGCTTGATACGACAGACGGTGTAAAGTTGGTGGCGGGCGTGCTAGTTTATGCCCGTTTTTGGGCGTTTGGCATTTTGCTATGCATGGCAAATGGCGAGCGCGAAGTTGATTTTTGACAGAGGTATGCGTCTTACATGGATATCGGTCTGCGCGAATGGCTGATCATCATCGGCATTATCGTAATCGCCGGCATACTTTTCGATGGCTGGCGACGGATGAGCGGGAAAGGGAAACTCAAGTTTCGCCTGGACAACAATCTCTCCGGCCAGTCCGATGAGGGCGGTAGTTCAGAACTACTAGGGCCGTCTCGTGTGGTCGAACATAAGGAGCCGTCTTTTGATAGCGAGGAAGAAGCGCCTCGCCCAAGTCGTGCCGCTCGCAAGCGCCGCGAAGAACCTGTTGCGGAAGAGTTGGAGCTAGGCGGCGCCGAACCCCAGTTCAGTGCCCTGACTGATGACGATGAGGCACCGGCTCGTGGCAAGGGCAAGGCCCGCAAGGACATCGTCGACGCCGAGCCGGACCTGTCTGCGATGGAAGAGCCGCGCAAAGATCGCAAGGAGCTGCCGCCCGTAGAAGAGGTGTTGGTCATCAACGTGATTTCACGTGATGAGAACGGCTTTCGCGGTCCGGCTCTGTTGCAGAATATTCTGGAAAGTGGTCTGCGCTTTGGTGACATGGATATCTTCCATCGCCACGAGAGTATGTCCGGCAACGGCGAAGTGCTTTTCTCTATGGCCAATGCCGTACGGCCAGGTACGTTCGATCTGGATAACATCGATAGCTTCCGCACGCCGGCTGTAAGTTTCTTTTTAGGTCTGCCTGGCCCACGGCATCCCAAGCAGGCGTTTGAAGTGATGGTGGCAGCCGCTCGCAAGCTGGCCTCCGAGCTTAACGGCGAATTGAAGGACGAGCAGCGTAGCGTCATGACGGCACAGACCATCGAGCACTACCGCCAGCGTATCATCGACTTCGAACGCAAGAGCCTGACTCAGAAACGCTGAGCCGATTTCAGAGTCGATTAAAGAGCAGCTTATGCTGCTCTTTTTGTTTCTGCCTGTTGCTGGACATGACGTCCAGCCTTGGTGCTAGAGAGAGAACAGCATGACCCAAGCCCAAGATGCCGCCGAGCGGATCGCTTCTTTGCGCAGCGAAATCGATGCGCATAATTACCGTTACTATGTTCTGGATGAACCCAGTGTTCCGGATGCCGAATACGATCGGCTGTTTCGTGAGCTCAAGGCGCTTGAGGCCGAGCACCCTGAGCTGATTACGCCTGACTCCCCCACGCAGCGGGTGAGTGGCTCCGCCCTGTCGGCTTTCGGGACGATTCGCCATGAAGTCCCCATGCTAAGTTTGGGGAATGCCTTTGAAGAAAAGGATTTGCTCGAATTTGATCGCCGCGTACGGGACGGGCTGGCTGATGAGCTTGGCAGTCATAACGGTAACAATCTTTTCAGCCAGACGGCAGAAATTGAATACACCTGTGAGCCCAAGCTCGACGGCCTGGCGGTAAGCCTGTTGTATGAGCGGGGCGTGCTTGTTCGCGGGGCGACCCGTGGTGACGGCACGACAGGCGAGGACATCACCGCCAACGTGCGTACTATCCGCAACGTCCCGCTCAAGCTGCAGGGCAGTGGTTGGCCGGAGGTGCTCGAGGTGCGGGGCGAAGTCTTTATGTCCAAGGCCGGTTTCGAAGCCTTGAATGAGCGCGCCATGGAGGCTGGTGGAAAGACCTTTGCGAACCCACGTAATGCCGCCGCAGGCAGTTTGCGCCAGCTCGACTCCAGTATTACTGCCAAGCGCCCGCTCGAATTCTGCTGTTACGGCTACGGGCGGGTAGAGGGCGGAACGCTGCCAAATACTCAATACGAGATCTTGCAGTCGGTTCGCAAGTGGGGCATTCCGATCAGCAAGGAGCTGAAGCTGGCCAAAGGTGCTCAGGCGTGCCGTGATTACTACCATGATATTGGCGAGCGACGTGATGGGCTCGCTTATGAAATCGATGGCGTCGTTTTCAAGGTCAACCGTATCGATTGGCAGAAGGAGTTGGGCTTCCGGGCCAGGGAGCCGCGCTGGGCAATTGCTCACAAGTTTCCAGCCCGTGAGGAGCTGACGGAGCTTACCAACGTCGAGTTTCAGGTGGGCCGTACGGGTGCCATCACGCCTGTTGCTCGTCTCAAGCCGGTTCAAGTGGGCGGCGTTACGGTCACCAATGCAACCCTGCACAATATGGATGAGGTCGAAAGGCTGGGCGTGATGATTGGCGATACTGTCATCATCCGCCGTGCAGGCGATGTTATTCCTCAGGTCATGCAGGTGGTGCTTGAGCGTCGTCCGGCAGATGCTCGGCCTGTAGCAGTGCCGACCCATTGCCCCGTCTGCGGCTCGGAAGTGGAGCGGACACAGCTCGTCAAGCGAGGCAAGGGACGAGAATCGGTCAGCGTGGGCGCTGTCTATCGCTGCGTAGGTCGCCTGGTCTGTCAGGCGCAGCTCAAGCAGTCCATCATTCATTTTGCGTCACGCCGTGCGATGGAAATCGATGGGCTGGGCGACAAGATTATCGAGCAGCTGGTAGACCGGGGTATGGTCAAGTCACCGGCTGATCTGTATGCGTTGACCTTTGAGCAGGTCATCCAGCTGGAGGGGTTTGCGGAAATCTCGACCAGAAACCTGCTCAGCGCTATCGCGAACAGCCGAACGCCTATGCTGGCACGTTTCATTTTTGCCTTGGGCATCCCCGATGTCGGCGAGGAAACTGCCAAGCTGCTGGCACGTACGTTCGGGAGTCTGGAGCGTATTCAGCGGGCCTTGCCGGAAGTGCTGATCTACTTACCCGATATTGGTTATGAGGTCGCGTACGAGATCCATAACTTCTTCGAGGAAGAGCACAACCAGAATGTCATTGGTGATTTGTTGCGTAATGGCGTGCAGGTTCAGGAGGAGGGTGAGCTTCATCCTGAGTTCGCTGGCTACGCCACGTTTGCCGATTTCATCGAGAAGCTGGGTATTCCCTATGTAGCGGCAACCGGCGCTAAAAACCTCGCCGGTCACTTCAAGACGCTGGAAGCGTTGATTACTGCCGACTGGCTGGACCTGAGCGCCATGAAGGGCTTGAACGAAAGAGCCAAGAATGCCGTGCGCGATTTCTTCGGTCAGGCTGAACATGCAGAGCGCGCGCGAAGGATTGAGGCACAGCTGCGCGAATTTGGTATGCATTGGGAAAGCGAAAGGACACAAGTGGAAGGGTTGCCGCTAGCAGGTCAGACGTGGGTGCTGACAGGAACGCTAGAGGCGATGAGTCGAGATGTAGCCAAGGAAAAGCTCGAGGCGCTTGGCGCTAAGGTTTCCGGATCGGTATCTGCCAAAACCACATGTGTCGTAGCAGGTCCGGGCGCTGGATCAAAGCTGACCAAGGCAACCGAGCTAGGTGTTACGGTACTGGATGAGCAGGCTCTGCTTGATCGTCTGGCCAGCTTCGAGGTGAGCTGAAAATAAGACGGCGCCCTCCATCCAGAAGGCGCCATCTTATTAATTATCCGCTAAATGACTGAAAAGCTTGTAACTTCTGCTCAAGTGAGTAGAATGATGCGCCTCACCTGTTGGTGACGTTCGTTATGGTGGTCCTGCCGGTCCCCCCGCAACGATCAGCCGTGAACCCGGTCAGGTCCGGAAGGAAGCAGCCGTAGCGGTGACATCGTGTGCCGGGGTGTGGCTGGTGGGGCCACCTCCATTCTTAAAGCGTTCAGCTTGACCCTCTAATCAACTTCTCGAATTTGCTGCTTTTGCGGGCAGATATTCTCGTGTTTAGCAATAGTCTTTTGCCATGAAGGCACTTTGCTACCGCTCGTCTGTCTGTCACAATTTTTCACGCTTAAGATTGAATTAATTAGCGTATTTCATTTCTACAGCGTGACGTAGGTCCTAGTTGTACTGCAGCGCTTGTCTGTATGTGTTGTTCTGACCTGCTTGTCAAAGAATATTGTTCAGCGTGCATCCAGTAGTCCTTTCTACAAAAGGATGAGGAAAGGGCTGCAATAATAAAATTCAAAGGATGAGCAAAAAATGGAAAGCATCCAGACATCAGTATCCCCAGAAGAGCCTGTTTCATTCGTATCTATCATTCAGAAAACTGTGCAGGAGGCATGGGCTGTGGTTTATGCACATGGAGGAATCATTTCGGAGTTCAACAACGAGCAGGAAGCTAAATGCGAAGCAGAGCAATGGGGCGGGGTGTGGTTCCGTCTTAACGTCTGATAGTTTTCTCTAACATCTGTGCGGCTGATTGGCAGCTGCACAGCTGTGCGCAATAACCGCCCTCCTTATTTTTCTTTTCAGTTGCCTCGTCTAATCATATGATGATTAGAGCGCTTTCTATCAATAACAATACGTCTTTGCGCTGATCGAGCAACGGCCTTCAACAGTCGTTAAGATGCTTGTAGGTCAAAGCGGGCGAGGGCGAGGTCTGAATGTCGAATAATTTTCACGCATCAGCCGTAGATAAACTGGGTAGCTTGATCGCTTCCGGGCAATTCAAGCCTGGGGATGCGCTGAAAGTCGAGGCGGATCTTGGTGAGGAGTTGGGGGTCAGTCGAACGGTCGTGCGGGAGGCCATCAAGACACTGGTCGCCAAGGGGATGATCGAGGTGGGCCCCAAGGTGGGAAGCCGTGTATTACCCCTAAATCGGTGGAATCTCTTCGATCCCCAGGTGGTGGCATGGTTGAGTCGTGGCGGCTTGCCCGAGAATTTCGTCAAGGATCTGCTTGATTTGCGGCGTGCTATTGAGCCAGTGGCTGTGCGCTGGGCTTGCGAGCGTGCAACACCTGAGCAGATCAGGCGCGTCCAGGCGGCCTATACAGCGTTGGAAGCTTCGCTTTCAGGTGGAGATTACAACAGTGCCGACCAGCACTTCCATGAGTGCGTCCTGGCGGCCAGTCACAACCAGTTCATCGAGCAAATGGTACCCGCGCTAGGCGCCTTGCTTGCCGTTTCCTTTCAGATTTCGTCTGTCGATCCTTCTGAGTTGCAACGAACGCTGCCCTTGCACAAGGAGCTGGCGGATGCCATTGCTGCGCGAGATTCCTCTCGGGGCGTTTGGGCATGCATGACGTTGATCGACAAGGCTGCTGTCACGATTTCTAAATATGCTCAGGCTAGTAGTTAGCGTGAGCTGTGCATTCATAACTACAAATAAGGATGCTTTATGGAGTGGCAACCGGTTATATCCCATCGCTTTAAATTAGCGGAAGGTCCTTTTTGGGATGAGCCCACCCAGGCGTTGTACTGGGTGGATATCGTAGGTAAGAAAGCCTGTCGACTGGAGGGGGGGCATTACTCTGAATGGCAGGTGACCGAGCCTGTTTCGGCCTTTATTCCCACGATACGCGGAGATGCGTTGCTGACCATGGTCAGTGGTGTTCACCGCCTGGATCTGGAATCACCACCGCATGCACCTTCACTTTCACTGTTCTGCGTACCGGATCCTATTGAGGGGAACCGCGCCAATGAGGCGCGCTGCGACGCGGCAGGGAATCTGTGGTTAGGCAGCATGCAGAACAATATAGGTGAGCAGGGCGAAGACCTGCCGATCACCCGTCGTTCAGGTGGATTGTTTCATATCGGTCCTGATGCGAAGGTCACTCGTCTGGCCAGCGATATCGGCATTGCCAACACGCTACTCTGGAGTACAGAGGGGGATTGCGTTTACACCGCCGATACGCTGGAAAGCGTGATCTACCGTCATACTATTGGTGCCAAGGGGCTTGGCGAAAGAACAGTTTGGGCGCAGGCCCATGAGCGTGGTCATCCGGATGGGTCTGCCATGGATTCGCAGGGATATGTCTGGAATGCGCGCTGGGATGGCCACTGTCTGATTCGATTTGCTCCAGACGGTTGTGTCGACACGATTATAGAGCTACCTGTGTCCCGGCCTACCAGTTGTGTGTTTGGCGGACATGACCTCAAGACGCTCTATGTCACGAGTGCGGCAGGTGATCAGCCTCTGGATGGTTCTGTGCTTTATGCGCGTGTGGATGTGGCCGGGATGCCGTGCCATCGCTTCATGGGTTGACGTTAAGCGACTCGATTTGTGATCCAGCGCTTCTCTTTTTTCGATTGCTCAAGGAAGAGTTGCAGTCGATCGAGTCCAATCATATTATGATATGACTGTTTCGCCTGGCCTGTCTTATTACATCAGTCAGGTGTCAGCACAATTTGATGCAGTACACGCTAGCTATTCAATAAAAATAAGGAGGTAGCTATGTTTCGTGGCCGTGGGATTTCTTCCCTGGTGAGATCTGCCTTGGCAGCTGGTGCGCTGGGCCTTTCGTTATCTGCGGCTTCGGTCGCCCATGCCGAAGAAGTAAAGATCGGTTTTCTCGTCAAGCAACCTGAAGAGCCTTGGTTTCAGACCGAGTGGGCTTTTGCAGAAAAAGCTGCGAAAGACAAAGGCTTCACCCTCCTCAAGATTGCTGTACCTGATGGTGAAAAAACGCTTTCCGCTATCGATAGCCTGGCGGCTAACGGTGCTAAAGGCTTTGTCATTTGTCCACCTGATGTTTCCCTCGGCCCAGCCATCGTGGCTAAGTCCAAGATCAATGGCTTGAAAGTCATGGCCGTGGATGATCGCTTTGTCGGCTCCGACGGAAAGTTCATGGAAGACGTGCCTTACCTGGGCATGGCCGCCTTTGATGTAGGGCGTCAACAGGGCGAGGCAATGGCCGCTGAAGCCAAGAAGCGCAACTGGAAGTGGGATGAAACCTACGCGGTCATCAACACCTTCAATGAGCTGGATACCGGAAAGCAGCGTACCGACGGCTCTGTAAAGGCGTTGCGTGACGCCGGTCTGCCAGAGGACCACATCATTTATGCGCCGCAAAAGACGCTGGATGTCCCCGGCAGCATGGATGCCACCAGCTCCGCACTCGTCAAGCTACCGGGTAGCGCCAAGCACCTGATCGTAGGTGGTATGAATGACAACACAGTGCTGGGTGGTGTGAGGGCGACTGAAAGTGCCGGTTTTAGTGCTGAAAACGTGATCGGAATCGGCATCAATGGTACAGATGCTATCGGTGAGTTGAAAAAGCCCAACAGCGGATTCTTCGGCTCGATGCTTCCCAGCCCACACGAAGAGGGCTATCAGACCGCCACCATGATGTACGAATGGGTGACTACCGGTAAAGAGCCGCCCAAGTACACCGCCATGGACAAGGTTACGCTGATCACACGCGAAAACTTCCAACAGGAACTCGAAAAGATCGGGCTCTGGAAATAACCGTCTCCTGCATTATCCGGTCCGCCTGACGGACTCCTTGCAACCTTGCGACGCCTCTATGGCGTCGCTTTAGGAGGTGATATGGAAGCATTACAGCAGTCGGTGCAGGGCGAAAGCCTTGCGTTCCAGGGCATTGGTAAGACGTTTCCTGGCGTTAAGGCGCTGTCCGACATCAACTTCACGGCTCGCCCCGGCTCCGTACATGCCCTGATGGGGGAAAACGGTGCAGGCAAGTCAACATTGCTCAAGATTCTGGGTGGCTATTACCAGCCCAGTAGCGGTCATCTGCGCATTGGTGATCGTGACATGGTCTTCAAGAACACGGCGGACAGTATCCGTAATGGCGTAGCCGTGATTCACCAGGAACTTCAACTCGTTCCGGAAATGACTGTTGCTGAGAACCTGTTTCTAGGTCACTTGCCGGCCCGCTACGGCATTGTTAACCGTGGGCGTCTTCGTCAACAGGCTCTGCAATTGCTGAAAGGCCTAGCGGAGGAAATCGATCCGAATACGCGCGTCGGGCGTCTGTCCCTAGGACAACGGCAGTTGGTGGAAATTGCCAAGTCCTTGTCTCGTGGCGCCCATGTAATTGCATTCGATGAGCCCACCAGCAGCCTGTCTGCCCGTGAAACCGAGCGGCTGATGGCAATCATTGCGCGTTTGCGCGATGAGGGAAAAGTCATTCTTTATGTTTCGCACCGAATGGAAGAAGTCTTCCATATCTGCGATGCCGTCACGATCTTCAAGGATGGACGTCATGTGCGCACATTCGAGCGCATGAGTGAAACCACGCCGGATCAGCTGATCACCTGCATGGTAGGACGTAGTCTGGACGATATCTATGACTATCGTCCCCGTGAAAAGGGCGAAGGTTGTTTGAACGTATCCGGCCTGATGGGGCGTGGTCTGCAGCAGCCAGTCAGCTTTGAGGTTTGCCAGGGTGAAATCCTTGGGCTCTTCGGGCTGGTTGGAGCAGGGCGTACCGAGTTGCTCCGCCTGCTATCAGGTCTTGAACGGCACAGTGCGGGCGTGCTCAAGCTCAAGGGCGAGGCGCTGACGCTTCGCAACCCACGTGATGCCATCGCTGCTGGCATTCTGCTCTGTCCCGAGGATCGCAAGAAAGAAGGCATCGTTCCGCTGGGCAGCGTGGCTGAAAACATCAATATCAGCGCACGTCCGCGGCATGCAACCTGGAGCTGCCTGCTTCAAAGCCGCTGGGAAAAGGAAAACGCTGAAAAGCAGATCCGCGCATTGAATGTAAAAACACCTACGCCTTATCAGAAGATCAAAAACCTTTCGGGCGGTAACCAGCAGAAGGCCATCCTGGGGCGCTGGCTGTCCATGCCCATGAAGGTGTTGCTGCTGGACGAACCTACACGCGGCATCGATATCGGTGCGAAATCCGAAATCTACCAGATCATTCACTCGCTGGCGGCCAAAGGCATTGCAGTGATTGTGGTGTCGAGCGATCTCATGGAAGTCATGGGGGTTGCGGACCGCATCATGGTCATGAGTGAAGGTGCTGTAACGGGTGAGCTGGCACGTGCCGAGGCGACCGAAGAGCGTTTGCTGGAGCTCGCATTGCCCCGTACGCGCGCCTGATATGTAACAAGCCTGCGTTGCCTTGAAGGCTTCGAAATACAAAAACAATTGAGGTGTTCCATGTCCACGCAAAACAACGCCTTGGCGGCACCGCGCCGTAGCTTTGATACTCGCCGTTTTATTGATGACTGGGCGATGATGCTGGCGGCCCTGGCGATCTTTGTTCTCTGTACCTTGTTTATCGATAACTTTCTTTCGCCGCTCAACATGCGAGGGCTAGGGCTGGCAATCTCCACAACGGGGATCGTCGCCTGCACCATGTTGTTCTGTCTGGCATCTGGGCATTTTGACCTGTCTGTAGGCTCGGTCATTGCCTGTGCGGGCGTCGTCGCAGCGGTAGTAATGCGTGAATTCAATAGCGTGGCGCTAGGGGTAACCGCTGCACTGGCAATGGGGTTGTGCGTAGGACTCATCAATGGGCTGGTCATTGCCAAACTCAAGATCAATGCCTTGATCACAACCTTGGCGACCATGCAGATTGTGCGCGGACTGGGTTACATCTTTTCCAACGGCAAGGCCGTAGGCGTAATGGAAGAGAAGTTCTTTATCTTTGGTAATGGTCAGATGTTTGGTGTTCCGGTGCCGATTTTGATCACACTGGTATGCATCCTGTTCTTTGGCTGGCTGCTCAACTACACCACGTTTGGACGCAACACGCTGGCTATCGGTGGTAACGAAGAAGCCGCCTTGCTGGCAGGTGTACACGTTGATCGTACCAAGATCATCATTTTTGCCATGCAGGGGGTCATCGGAGCATTGGCAGGGGTAGTCTTGGCCTCTCGTATGACCTCCGGTCAGCCAATGATAGGGCAGGGCTTCGAGCTTACAGTGATCTCAGCGTGTGTACTGGGAGGTGTATCGCTGGCCGGTGGTATCGGCATGATTCGTCACGTCATTGCTGGCGTGCTGATCCTGGCAGTGATCGAGAACGCCATGAACCTCAAAAATATCGACACGTTCTACCAATACGTCATCCGTGGAACGATTCTGCTGCTGGCCGTTGTAATCGACCGCTTCAAGCAGCGCTGATACCTAATGGAGACCCCACGGCACGCGTGCTGACACGTGCCGATGGGGTCGCTTTTGCCTGTGACCCGGCCTATCCCATAGATAAGAGACATCCATCATGTCCACAAAAAAGACCACCCTGCGCTCGGCCCAGTGGTTTGGCAATGCCGACAAGAACGGCTTCATGTATCGCAGCTGGATGAAGAACCAGGGCATCCCGGACCATGAGTTCCAGGGCAAACCCATCAT
>NZ_WOEJ01000031.1:0-18516 GCF_019400845.1 Pseudomonas sp. MAG002Y
GGGCCTTCCTCAGTGCCATTGCTTACCGGCTTGGCGGGCGTAGCCGCTTCGAAGCTAGCAATCGAAGGCGGCTCGCTGACTGGAGCAGTAGCCCCCTGAACAGCTTCAACACTTACGTCAGATTTAACGTCAACAGTCACTGGATCGGGCACCCGTACTTCTGCAGTCGGTACCTCCGACTCAACTGGTCGATTTGGCTCTACCCGCGTATTAAGATCTGATGTATTGGGCGTCTCCGGCTCTAAGGAACGATTATCCTGCACGGTGGATACCTCTTTATCTCGAATCAATTCGGATGGGAATTGGCCACGCAGCGCATCTAATCCCCGTGACTGGTGAAGATCGTTGTAGTCAGTGAAACCACGTGCTTTCTCCTCCTCGGTGAAGGCTGGATAAAGCACTTTCCCTCCGACCAGATCAGCCGCTGCAGTCGCCATGACCAAGCCTTTGTTTTCAGCTTTTGCATGGTCGAAGTCGGCTAAGAACACGTGCGGATTGTCGGGAAAGCGCTCATGCAGCACCTTGGCGACTTCAAGCATGTTTCCGGCATCTATGGTCATAACAACGGGGTGCCCGGTTGCCATGTTCAAGCTACGAGCTGTGGCATACCCTTCGGCGTATAGCACTGGTTGGCCTGACTCTAATGAACCGCCAACGACCAGGAAGTTGCCCTGTTTGGGCGCATCCTTGAACAGGAATTTCTCACCCTCCGGGGGTATGTATTGCAGTGTCCGGAACTCACCTGAGACATTGAAAAACGGCACCACCAAGGCACCGTTTTTTGTTTGACGAAGATCGGGCGTAGGGGTTATTCCCTTACGCTCCAGATACGGGTGCGAAGGGTCTGCCGCAGGTAATCGGTCATATAGCTTTTGAGCTGCCAGTGTTTGTCTTGCATGGGTTTCTGCCCGCTCGCGGGCCGCGTCATCCTGAGCCTGGCGTGCTCCAGCGCGGATATGAAGTCGAGTTTCCGGATCTGCTTCGCCTCCAGTTGCCGACCACTTCGTCACGTCATTGGCTGTATCAGCGCGGTGATAGTTGATAAACCACCCACCGGGGCGCCGATCAAGAAAGCCACGATACACACCGCTTTTTTTACCACCCTTGTCCTCAACAGTCGCCACCCTATGACGCTGGCCGTCCATTACCGGCATTCCTTTGATAACCAAACCTGCTTGAGTAAGGGCATCAAGAAATTCGGACTCTGCATCTCCGCCCCCGGCGCGGCGGCTAGGATCGGGTAACCACGGGGTGATGCGGTCAAGATTGCAGCCTGGGCGGGCGAACCACAAACTTGCTTCTTTATCCCACTCAATAGCTGACCGGCCATCCGCCAGCCGTCCCGCAGCTTCGCGGACAGCCTCTCGCGCTTCGTGAGGGACGGCAAGCCAGACCGGGTACTCAGATGTTCGAGGGGGATTCGTAGATGAACTCATTAGATATCTCCTCCTGTGAGGCGTTTTCACCAGGGCTGGTTTATCCCTCCCCCTCTCCAGTGAATCGCCGATACCACCATGGCCGACCGGCCAGGCGCTTGCCTCGTATCAAATACGCTACACGTACTACCAGGACCGTGAGCGTCCAGCCGAAAAACGAGAGCAGTCGAAAGCCTGCAATAACGGCGCTAACGACATAAATCGTGTCCATCGACGGGAAGCGAAACCAAAACAGGTACAGGAGAAACAAGGGTGCCGGTATTCCATACACGTTGAGACGGCGTGAAGCATTACGCCAGTAGCCGGAATCTAACTCGTCAGACATTAGTAACTCCTTTGGCTTTGATGCCGAGTCCTCTGCAGAGCGATCAACCACTTACGCTCTTGCTTGCTGCTCCAGTTCGCGCAACTGGGAGGGGGTCATGGCCACTGCCAGTTCACGATGATCAATTCGCCCAGCTTGGTACAGCCGCCATGCATGATCGGCAAAGCGGCGCTGTTCCTGGCGAATGATGCCGTCGATATGCTGTCCCCACTCGGTGTAAGGCATGCTGGCCAGCTTGGCACGCAAGGCATCGTCAATAATGATGTACTCCCGCACCGCTTGGCGTTTGCCATCAGTGGTACGCAATAGCTTTTGCACAACGATGTATTGCAATACACCGAGCATGTCGCGGGCCGTTGCTTCACGCATCTCGGAGGGCACCATCGTGAGGCACCGAGGAATTGCTTCGCCTGGTGAGTGAATGTGCAACGTGCTGAGATTGAAGTGGCCCAGCTGGCCCGCCAGAATGCCAGCCTGGAAGGTTTCCAAGTCCCGCATTTCACCTACCCCGATAATCGAGGGCGCCCGCCGTAGATGTGCGCGTATGCCTTCTGCATAGGTTGCAACGTCTCGGTTAATCTGTAGCTGCGTTGGGGGTAATACATCCCCTGCACGACCGAGAATGAATTCAATCGGATCTTCGGTCGTGGTTATTTTGCGATCTTGGTCAGTATCCAAACAAAAGCGGTAGATCGCGGCTGCGAGAGTACTTTTGCCTGAACCAGTCACCCCTCCAATCAACCCAAGTCCGCTGGCTGGCAACAGTGCTTCGAAAAGCTCATGCTCAAGGCCTAGCGCCGTTAATTCTGTAATCTCAGACGGGATAACCCGCATCGTCAGGGCTATGGTTGTATCCAGTCGGCCAGCGGTAGCCTGTACAAAATTGCATCGAAAGCGGAGCCGCTCGCCGCGACTCAGACCGTAGCGCTGGTTGATATCACCATCAAGCTGCAACGCTCGGTCCACAGGACGACCTCCGCGAACGGTCGCCCTGATTTCAGGGTTAAATACCTCATCTAATAATTTGGACCAGGTATCGTCAGCCAATACAAATTCACTGGCTTTTCGCAATCGTCCTTGCTGCCCCACCACTAGGTGGTTACCACCTTGGATATGAATATCGCTGACTGATTGCCGAGCGCACCAAACGAAAAACTCACGCAACGTAGTACTACTGAGTCCTTCACCGAACGCATAAGGAGCAAAATCGGCTGCTGTCGTCATGGCCGTGCCTTCCGAATTACTGGTTGCCACTGGGTTTTATCAGGGATAAATCTGGCGTTATCCTTGAGATTGCGCACGCGGTCGCCTGTGGTGAGCTTCTGCCCGTCCCCCGTGACAGTTTGCTGTTGGTCCGTCACTACAGGCGCGGTAATAAAGCCTTGGCGCAATAGCTGCGAGTACAACAACATTCCCCGATAATCACGCGTCAGGCGGTTGAAGTTTGCCGCTAATGTCTGATCGGCACTTTGTCGTCCTTCTTCCCAGCCTTGGCGGACCGCTGCTTGCCAAAGTGTCTTCTGCACGCTGTTTTCAGGTGTTACAGACACGGCGGCATCCTTGCTGGCTGATGTCAGACCTGCCATTAACCAGGTACGCCATGACGGCGGGTTACTCACAAACCGTTCGGGGATAATGATCTCGTACACATGGCTCGCGGTGCGGATCTGCCGAGGAGTGATGTGGGCAACGTCCACGGCCTCATCGATCACAGGCGGTAGCCAGCCCTCGCGGCTGATTAGGGTCCGAAAGTCATAAAGGCTATCCAGACGTCCTACCTGTCCATCCAATGCTTGGCGTAGCTCCCAGGCACGCTCAGCCTTGCCTCCACGAAAACCTGTATTACGCCCCGATTCTTCCAGCAGTTGACGCCGTGATTCAGACACATCCGCTGATGGTGGACTAGCAGGCACCAGGTAGCTTTCCAGCGGCGCCGGTGTGTCAGGTGCTGTAGTGGGCGGGGTATTGGCACACCCCTGTAAGCCCTGTAATAGAGCAAGCGTCAAGATGGACTTTTTCACTGACGCCCTCCTGCCTTCTTCGCAGGCGTGGCTTGTGCGAAGACCAGAGTTATTTGACCTGGAAGCTGAGTCAGCGTGGCACGCCATGCTGTCTGCATCTCGATTAGGCGCAACAGATTTGCATAAGTGACGCGGCTTACCCTGACGTTGACAGGTAGAGGAAGACGCACACCAGCCCAAGCGAACCGCTGACCACGCTGTCTGGCTAGATGGGACAGTAGCTCGACAGCATCTCCATTCCAATCAACCGTCACAAGGTCTTCATGGGTGCGGATGGCATCAAACGGTAATGCTGACCGGGTATTGATTGCGCCCTCCATCCATAGCAGTTCCTGCTGTACCGGAGCCCTATTAACTACTGGAGCAACGGTTGCAGGAGGCGTAGGAGTCGCTGGTGGTTTACCACAGAAACTCTGGCAGCCGGACAGCAGCAATGCGGCCGCTTGAGCAGCCCAAAGGGAGTATTTCATTGATAGTCTCCTGGACACCCTGAACAGGGCGCAGCACTAACGAATAGCGAGGCGGGCCGGTGCGCCCAATGCTTTGAGCCCGTTGTAAACGTTGCGTACTTCTTGCGCGTAATGCAGACGCCGCCGCTCTTGGCGCTGCGATGGGTGGAAGCCAGCGTTGTACGATCCCAGGCAACGCCAGGTATTGCCACACACACGCAGGTGTTGAGCTAGTACCCAAGCGCCGACCTGTACATTCAAACAAGGCTTTTTAAGCAGGTCTTCGGGACTCTGAATTACCCCCATTTTCACCAAGCGGTTTACGTTGCGGGTATTGATTTGCATGAGACCGTAGTCAGTGCTGAGCACATTCCCGCCTGAGTCACGATTCACGTTCAGAGCCCTAGGCTGCAAACTGCTTTCTTGGATGCTGATGGCTTCCAGTAAAACTGGATCAAGCTGATAACGCTGACCTGCTTCCTTGAAACAAAATGCAGACGCCTGCAACGGCATCGACACCGCTAGAACCACCCATAAGCAGCGCATAGTTAACCTCCAGTATTAGGTGTATGCCTGATAGGTGGTTTAGTTGGCGATACTTGTTTTTCCGCAGTTGGCAGCGCCGATGCAGAAACAGAAGTATGGACGGGCGATGCGCTGGTCTCGTGCAGATGGGTTTGCGTTAGGCTGATCGACGCAGCGCTTTGCTCGATCTGTCTTACTACCCATGGACCCGCTGGCTCTTGTGTGACGTTCGATACCGAATTGCTACATCCACCCAAAGCTATGAGCAAAGCGGCGAAAAGTACACGCTCTCGCATGACAGCCTCCCAAGTGGCTACTTTTTGGAATCTTCAATCAGCTTCTCCACGGCCTTTTCAAGAAAATTATCAATTAGATAACGGGCGAGTTCAGAAGGTGAAATTTGCTTGGAACTGTTAGTTTCATAGCTCACCCGTATCGCAGCTTTATTCAGTGCCTCGACCCGCGCCGGTCTGATGTAAACGCTTGATGTTTTTGTTGTTGCTTCATCGTCGGATGACGCCATGAGAACTCCTACAGTTTGTGAGAACGCAAAAAAACACCGCCAGGTAAACGCCTGGCGGTGAGGGTAAAAAAGTAGCGGGTTGCGGCGATTAAGTGCCTACGCGGTATGTAGCGTTGAGTAGCAAAGCGTGCCAGGACGACTGGCGAGGCGTGCCAAAGTGGCACCTTCGGCAAGAAGCGCAAAGAATGCGGCTTTACGCGCAGTTTCCGAATGCATATCAATGATTAGATGCAGCGACTTTTCCAACTCAGATGGCAAGTTGCTGTACTCGATGCAATCAAAGGTGCGGTTGGTTCGAACTAGCACTGCCGCCTTCAATGCCTCAACTACTGAGTCCTGCAGTACACAGGTCTCTCCGCCAAAGCGAACAAACCCATGCGCCCCATTCAAGGCAGTAATGGTCGTTGTATGCGTCACATTCGGATCAAAACGCAACAGCAAATAGCCTGGGAACAGCGGCAGCTCGCGCTTTAATGATGAAGGACGATCTCGACGTTTGCGAAAGGTAACTCGACATGGGTTGTACACCTCAACATCCAGTCTTTTGATCAGCTCAGTAAGTGACTGATAGCAGGCTGAATTGTGAATCAGAACGTACCAGTTTCGCATGCTCAAACCTTTCGATCAGGCGCTCTTTCGAATTCCTGAACCGTTCGGTGCAGGGGCCATTGTGAGCTATAGACAGACCAGCTCGGCTCCTCTCTAGCCCTTAAATTGCCTGCTGGAGAAGGATTTCTAGAGTGCAAAATAAATTAGATAAAAGGAAAAGTAAACACTTTTTTATCTAATAGATACTTTTTTACCTTTTGCGGAATACAACCGTATGAAAATATTAATTTTTTCATTTGGAGTCCCAGTGGACACTCTCCGGAGCGTGATAGGAGCCAGAATCAAGGCTCTTCGAAAGTCGATGGGTATGAGCCAGTCCGATCTAGCTGAACTTATCGGTTGCGATGCTCCATTGATTGGTCGCTATGAGAGAGGCGTCAATCTTCCTGGTATAGAGCAGCTGATTAGAATTGCGACGGTGTTCAATGTCGCACCAGGCGAACTACTACCTGGGGGACAAGACGCATTGAGGACTCGCCTAATAGCACTTAGGCAGGAAATTGCAGAAAAGATCACTGAGGTAGATTCGCCAGAATATCTTGAGGAAATTCTGGCGTTCATTAAAAAATACAATATACATAATGACCCTTCGAAGAACTAACTACAACTACGAAGGGCTCAGATTAGACTAACCCATACTTACGCGATAACTCTTCAATCCGATTCTGACGCTGCCAGTGGCAATTAATCGCCTGCTGATCGATAGGCAGTAGACCCTCAGCGACTAACGACGCATACTTTTCGTCAAGTCTGACTAGAGATATCAACTCTTTAATCTCGAAACGTAATTCATCATATTTGATAGTCATAGTATCTCCATATAAACAGCAAGCACTTATTTACCGCTAACACATCATCAATTTATTTACATACCAAATGGGTTCGGCCGCTGATGCGGTCTGCTTGCAACATCGTCCGTATAATCATCTTGCGCAGTCTGTTGTTTGATTTGCTCGTTGTGTCCGTAATGCAGGCGGTATTCCCTATCAATTGATTCGTAGCGTGCCAATTGCTTCTGATCTGTCACTAAGAACACATACTTCCCTGCACGGTGGTTAAGGCCACACCCAGCATCAAGTACTTTGTCAACGAACTGATCATCTCCGATAACTTTCACGCCATCACCGCTTTTAGTACTTACAAGATTGACTGCTAAGCGATGGTTGGCCGAGTCCACGTGGTCCTCAAAACCTGGCTTGATTTGGACCAGCCCTCCACGGTCGATCACTCCCACAACATCGTCGCGTAAGTACTCGATAGTGCCGTCTCGGTAAAGCCTCGACGTGTAACCTTTCGGATTGTAAACAGCAGAGTCATCCGCTTTGCTGCACAGTATTACCCTGTCCAATCCACCTTCCAATGCACGGCCTTTGCGCTTCTCTCGGTACACGAAACCACGCAGCTGACTAACCGCCGCCGCATCGCCTTTCAATGCTTCTTGCTCGACCCATGGACGATAAGCAAGTGGACGGAGTAAGCCTTTACCCGCAAGCTCTTGTCGCTCCTTTCGTAGTTCAATGCGTAACTCAGCCATGGCCTTCATACGCTCAAACTCTGCCACTCTGTACATCAGCTTACGGAGCAATGGATCGCTGTGTGAACGCTTAACGTCGCCTTTCATGGCTTGGTAGCGGGCAGCTATCTGTTGGTATCTTTCCTTTGCATGAAGGTCAGGCTTTACCCAGGATTTACGATAGTCTTGATACCGTCCCTTTAACGCTTCACGAGCCTCAGCACGAGCCTCTCTCCGTTCTGCTCTAACACCCTTATCTCTCATCTCAAAAGAAGGATGGTAGGTCTGGAAAATGCCATAACCGCCATCGGCAGCATTTGCTGATTCAAATGCTGGTGGGCCTTCATATGATCCATAAATTGGCTCGATTCGCGTTTTAGTAAGTGCCGGATGAATCGAGGAGGCTTTGACTGGAGGATCTTCAGGCTGCAAGTAGTTATAGATGACTAGACCGCCACCTTGCTCGCGCAGTCCAAGCCCTTTTTCATGAAGAAGAAGATGCAGATATCTCCAGTTCGCCTTTCCCTTCTTGACCGCTTCGTTAATCTCATTACGCACCGTATCGACAGCGTAATGATGAAGGCTTTCCTTGTTGGAGAATATCTGCCGCTTGGCAGCACCCTGGGGGGCACTAGGGTAACGAAGACCAGGACGGACCAGCCGGTTATCAGCGTTAAGTTGCCAGGGTCCATTATCTGGTGTGAAGCCGTAGTGACGCTCCAGAATACGCATGCTCTTTTGCAGACGGTCAACGTCTTGCCAAAGGTTGGTAGCTTTGTAGGTTATCGGGTGGACTCTATTAACCGCCACATGCGCATGCACGTTGTCAGTATCACGATGTATCGCTGTGACGTACTGATGCTCATGCATACCCAACGATTTCAAAGCATATTGAGCTGACTCAAATACCTGCTGATCGGTTGGTTTGTCTTCTTCACGCCAAGAAATAATGAAGTGGTAAACCGGATCTTTGATACGGCGATTCTGCGCAGCGACCATGTTCATTTCGGCAGCCGCAGTTTCTAAAGAGAAAGCATTCGTTTCGCATGTTACTCCTCCAGCAAGCACGCGTTGGCGCCCGTCACTAAACTGCTCAGTAACACGTACTGGTGCATCCTCTGTGCCGCTTCGATCAATGTAATCAACGAGCCGATCAAAGCTAGCTTTGCTGGATTCTGAACGAGCTGGCTTAGGTTCTGAAGTTACAACGGTATCGTTTGCAGGTTTGTCCTCACGTTGGCTAACGTAGCTCACAAGCTTTAAAAAGCTTGTGCCTCCATCCTTGCGTTTTTGCGGGACAATGACGTTCATAGGACGCTTACCTGCTCACCGGAACTTGATTCAAGTCCAGTGCAACAATTGCCTTTTTGACTTCGATTAGTACTTCTGAAAACTGCTTGCTTAGCTCAGGAGTCATGCAATTTTGCATCTGCGTATAGAGGTGCTTTTGCAGCCCACCTAGACGCAGTAGTTCGTTCATCAGTCGCGTATCGGTACGAGTCATTATCTTACGGTTGAGCGCAGAGCGACGAAGCAAATCAGCGGTACTGATACCAGCAGCTTTAGCTTTTGCTTTCAGAGTCGCAGCCTCTTCCTCGGTACACCGAAGATTCAAGACTACATCTCTACGACGCGTTTCGCTCTTTGACATGACTACAACCTATGACGTTGATGGGGTGTCGGGGCGCAGCCCTGATCAGGGTTTTGAATGGATCGTCTGCGTGCAGGCGGTACATACAAAACATTTCCTGTCCCAAATATTACTATGTATTTCGGCAAAATGGTTGGGATGAGCGTCGCAGAACGGATAAAGCGACAAGCGGCGTCATGGGAAGTTAGGTTGAACGTCTAGGCGGTGAAAAGTCACCTGTGGGCTGCTAGATAATTTGGCTATGTATGCAGATATAGGTGGGACGCCCTAAGCTAGACCATATCTATCTGGATAGGAACTTTCGGGGTGTGTCAGTGGTTGAATTGTTGATACTCTTGGACTGCATCCACAACCAATGAGCTGGTCACCTCGCCAGGCTTAACAGATACTACTGAGGCTTACCTAATATGGCCGTTAGAACGTACACCCAAGAAGAGCTGGAAAAGGCGCGTAATGCTCTAAGTGAGCTACCCGATTTGAGCCGTGACAAGATCAGTCAGGCTGAGATGCTGGACTCACTAAAAGATCAAATTATTTTACTATCTAGCCAGAAAGGTTATTCCATCGCTGAAATAAAATCGGCGTTGGAGAGCGTCGGCGTCACAGTTACCGCTAAAGCAATTTCTGAACTTTTATCGACGCGAAAACGATCATCGGGCCGAAAGAAAACTAACGTAGCGCAAACCGAAGCCGTTACTGGCTGAAGGCTGCGTAAAAAAATAAAAAGCCCCAGCGTTGGGGCTTTTTATTTTTTAATAAGAAAGGTGTTATGCGTAGTTAACAGAGAGAACGCGATAACGCTCTTTACCTTCTGGAGTTGGAAAACCCATCTCAATCTCAGCAAGAATATCCTGGGCCATCCAAAAATCTTCCGCATACGCGATTGGCTCCCACTCGCCAGCAATACGCTCTTGAATGACATGGGTATAAACGGCCAAACCAGAACCATAAAAATCTATCATCTAAAGATTCCTCACTGCTGGTTATACCAACTTTAAAGCACCTTGGCCTGCTCTTGGGTTACTCAGTCGCTCGTCTCAGATAGAAGGCGTTCAACACTCATTAGCACAGCACTGCTGCGGGCCTTGATTAGCAACCGACAGAGTTCGTTAAACTCGTCGTGTAATCCCCTCATCTTTCCTCAAGCATTTTTCCGGGCCGCTTGCGCCGAAAGCTTCAAAGAAGCTGATCTGCTGATACTGGTTAGTCTCTTCGATGTGCTTTTGCTTCGCTGTATCGATAGATCTTATAGCAAGCTCGAACCTTTCAAGTCCTGCCTGATAAATACCTACCTTCACCCCATGAATGCCATGACTGGAATAATTTCTTGCGGCGCGCGTCCTGTTAGAACAAGGAACCTCCGCCATACGCCATAGGGAACCTTAGCTTCTCCACTTTTGAATTCTCGGATGCGTCGATTGCTAGAAATACCTAGCAGGTCTGCTAGTTTCTGATCGGTATCGAACTCGGGAAAATGCTTTTGAAAATGACGAAAGTAGGCAGCTACTATGTCAGGGCTCGGAGGCTCCCAACCCTGCTTCTCTCTTAATAGATGTTTATTGGAGTATTGGCTTTCATCGATCTCACTCTGTGGCTCGATGCGAGGTGCTTTTAGGTTAGCCTCTAACGCCGCAATAGCTTCCTTCGTAGCCTCTTCAAAAATAAATTTCTGCTGCGCTTGAATATCAGGGATCTTGATTTCCATAGCTCTCAGTCTCACTCAATAAAGAAGGGGCTTAGCGCCCCTGAGTAAATTCCAATCTGATTCGTTTTACGTCTGAAACTCTGATATTAACTAGACTAAGAGTCCCAGTGGCTAGCTCCCTCCAGCTGCCAATCTGGTTGAGGTGCAAAAACACATAGTACAGATAATCAGGAAGCACTAGCTCTGTACGCTCAACCTTGATGCCTATGTGCTCGGGATTGAAAGCTCGAACTGGCTTACCACACTGCTCTATAGAGCCTCTACGAACTAGCCAGAAATCGGCGTCTGGGAAGTTGGTCTTGATAGTCGCAATATCAGAAATGATCATCGTTTATTCCATCGGTGGTACGACTAGCCCCCTCGTCTGAGTGGCTTTCTGCGCCTCACCAATAGACACATTATAGGCGGAATCCGCCTAACCATCAACGATTTTATTTAAGTAAACACATGTAAATACTATACTTTTATCTTTCAAACAATAAAAAAGCCCGCGCTTGGCGGGCTTCTATTGATTTGAATTTAACTTATAACTGCCTGTTTAAGCATTTGCTGAGCTGTTCTGACCCTGGCAATAATTTCTAAATGGTTAAGTGAATAGACGTCCTGGAACATCCAATAACTATTGCCAATGCGCGCATAAATTGCTGTCACCCGACCGTTAGTACGTTGGGACATTTTGAATGTTTCAAAATCACCTCCTGACGTCCGTTGCTCAAGCGGGAAAACTTCCAGCGCGTAATAATAATCTTCAGCGTTGATTTGTTTAGGCTCAGTCTTACACCTGCTTTCAATTTGCTCGACAGCTTCCTTGTAATCAATCATCACTGCGGATGGATAAAGATTTTTAAGTTCAGAGAAAGCTATACCTTGTTGCTCGCTAACTATAACGCCGTCTTTACGCGTAACAGCAAAGTCAACTATCCAAGGTTGACCTGGAATATAGAAAACTTTTTCCATGATATATTTCCTGCAAAGTTGGCCCAGAACGTTTACCGCCGTTCAGATCAATAACAGATAGAGGAGCCCGGCGAACCGGGCTCCAATGGCAGCAGTTAGCTAGCGAATGCTACGGCGGACTGTGGACGGCTAGCTTTGATTAGCAGGCCTACTTCCTCAACTGCGACCCCTTTGCGCTGGTATGCTGGCACACGCTCTAGCAACGTAAAATTAACGTGCCCTAGAGAATTACTACGTGGCGTTTTAGTCGCTTGGTGTTTCATAGTGTATCTCCTGCAAGGTTGGCCCGGAGTGGTTGCCGCCACTCTTTTCGGGCATCGATGCCAATGTGGCTTCGATAGGATCATTATACTAATTCGACAACCTTATGTAAACACATGTAAACACTATTAAACCTTTTTTTATGCTTCCTTGTTGGGTAACGTCTGCTTTATTCCTCAGCCATTAAACCCTTACTAAGCATAAGCCTTGGCCTCTCCCCTTCTAAAAGCTCACCAGAGGCATGTGATGCTTTAAGAGACTCCACAATGTCTTCCAGTTGCTTAGCGACGTCTTCAGGCAGCCAAGTGCTCACTGGCACCCAATCTTTGGGTAATGACTCCATCCGACGCCTGATCCGCTTCAGCAGCTGGTGGATCGCCTGCCTTGATACACCCGTTTCTGACGCAGCTTCTGCTACAGTGGCCCCCATGACTAACACAAGCCTGGCTGCCTTTAGAGAGGTTTCCGAGTATCCCCGACGCGTGCTCTTATCGTTGAGGTCTCTCATTAGATCCTCGAATTCCGCTGAACTCATTTCTCCCGTGGTTGGTGTAGGAGCTATGAGACGTATCAATTGAGCGACTTCGGCAGGCATCAGGCTTTCTTTGATCTGTGACGCCATCTCCTGGAGACGTTCTTGGTTTTGTCTTGCCGTGCTCATACATGACCCTTATGCAATATCTGTTTAACTTATTAAGTAAACACATGTAAACACTAATGGTGTGTTTTTACAATCGTTTTGTATGCCGGTATGATTAGTAAGCTTTTCCAAATCTCCTGCAGGGAATATGGAAGCACGGTCGGAAGCCTTGCCGGGTCTACGGCCAAAAAAAAGCCCCCTTCTTTTACGTAGGGGGCTTTTTGTTTCATCTTGGTTTATGTAGCAGAGCTGCTGATTTTGACCATAAGCCTATATTAATTGTTAATTATTAATTATTAATTATTAATTATTGGACTTATATCCATTTCTTTCTAATGCTTCACGTATCAATGCGCTGATCGTTCGAGAACCCGACCCTGAACGTTTGTTATCACGCACTGTATCTTCAAGCTGCTCGATCATGTCAGGCGGCAGGCTGATTGAAAGCGGTTTCGCCTTTTTCACACTTTCAGACGCACGCATTTTCTCGCCGTAGGGTTTATCGGCGAGCTGCCGTGCTAAAGCATCTGCCTCTTCAGGCGTAGCACTTTTTCCAGCTGCTGCCTGGCTTGGTTTTTTAAGAACCACGGCAAATCTCCTTCATCAAATCATTTATCTCCGCCGCTGCTTGAGCATTATCGCCTTCCAGAACAGATTTCCCCGAAGGGATAGAGTCCTTATATGCCTTGCGGTAAAAACCGACCGCGTTCAAGGGACGAATCTCTGGAAATTCAGATACGAACTCTAGAAATTCGCTCCTTTCCGTTTCGCGCACTGATGGATTCGTTGATGCCATGGAGTGATATGCAAATGCCTGCAAACCTGGGTTCAGGTCTCGAATCCTGATGACCTGCTCTTGGAGTTCTCCAAGGGTATCTAGATCAAGCTGGCTGCATTGATGGGGAGCAATAATCAAATCAGCCACAGTCGCACCTGTAATGAGTTCCCGTGAGTTTCGGCCCGCTACGTCAACCACTACATAGTCGAACTTTTCACCTAGGGTGCGCAGTGTTGAGCTAAGGTTGTCTCGTTTTTCAATGAGTGTGATCTTAGGGTTCAGATCTGCTGATTCGCGTTCTGCATACCATTTTGATGCGCTTCGCTGTGGGTCTGCATCAACTAGGCAGACGTCATGGTTCGCAAAGGCCAGTGCCACAGACAGGTTTACTGCTGTAGTCGTTTTACCAGCCCCACCTTTATTGCAACCCACTATCACAATTTTGCCCATGACCAGAATCTCTTGTTAATTAGTAATTCATAATTACTAATTATTAGTTATTAGTCAAGCTTTCCCGTTTGGCCTTGTCGGGCATGCCCCAGCGAATCAGCGGTAAAGACGTGGACTACTTCTGTGGTCCTCAGTAGCTTTAACTACTAGCAAAAAGCGTATTGGAGAGCAGCTATGATTGATGATCCGTTACCGGAAAAATGGCAAGACCTCCAGACAGGTGTGCAACGTATCTTCCGAAACGTCGGGTTACTTGCAGAGATAGAGGTTGATTTGGAGACGCCACGTGGTTCGGTGAATGTGGATGTTCATGCGATAGATGTTCGGAGCGTGGACAAGGTCAGATACATAGTAGAGTGCAAAAATTGGGGCAGTGCCGTCCCCCAGTCTGTAGTCCATTCGTTCACAACGGTGATGCATGAAACCGGCGCTAACATTGGATTTATCATCTCGAAGCATGGGCTCCAGCATGGTGCCAAAATGTACACTCAAAACACGAATATCGTTGGAATGACATATCTAGAGTTCCAACAAAGATATTTTGAGGCTTGGTGGAAAAGATATTTTTGCCCACGCATCGGGGATGCTGCTGACAGAGCGCATCAGTACGTTGAGTATGTCAACTATGGTCGAGACCGCGCTTACAACAAGCTTAGCCCCCAAGATAAGGAGCGGTTTGATTTGCTGAGACGACAAAACAGTGCGTCAATCATGGTCCTATCTATGTTTAATAACCAGGTTATGTCACCACTGTTAAACACGGGCACCTTGCTAGATGTGCCAAAGAGTCTGGATGAATTTAAGATTGGAGTACTCGCGAAGATTACTCCGCACATAACATGGTATTGCGATACGTTTCGAGTTTTACTGGAAGGAATTTTGGAATACATAGCGGACACTGAGGCAGAATTTGACGCGATATTCGGAGGGTCCATCTTTGAGCCAAGGGACTCTATTAGTAGAGTAACTGATGACGGCCCACCTCTTGATGAGAACATCTATCATCACTGATTTGTTAAAAATAGTTAGGACTACACACAATTAATTATTAATTATTAATTATTAATTATTAATTAATAATTAATCGACAGCGACTAGAGTTAGACGTTTGAGTCAGAGTACAGCCAGTCTATTTCAGCAAGAATATTGTTCACTCGGTCTTCTAGGCGGTACCCTGGTATAGCGAGCCAAGACATATCAGGCTTGAACCGCATTAATCGCTTTAATTTCTGCCGTGTTGTTTCTGATAAGGGTGTAGAAGCCCACGGGTTCTCAAAGATGAGGACACCATCCGTTACGAGGATCAAAGCACCGGAAACCTCAGAACGCACTCTGAATAACCCTTCCTGTTGCTGCGTATAAATGTTTAGCCGCCTAAGATAGCGAAGATCGGTACGCTCAGTCGTAAATGAGCTTCCCTGCTGTCCGTAGAGGCTATGCCATATTCCGAAGCTCCCCACATAAGTGTTCTCCCCCTTATGAACACTCGTATAGGGCTTTGTATCCTGGCTGCTTATGCCAAATCCATTTAGCAGGTCCAGCCACAATAGATTTTCGCTTTCAGCTACAAACTGTTGACTCTTGCGCTTGGCATTAACAGCTCGGTCAATCGTCTTGTTAGTTGAGTACTGCAACGCTTGCAGAGCAGATCCTGTAATGGGATAGCTAATGAAAAGCTTGATAGGGTCGGCGCTCTGCTTTAACCATTCGCTGTATTTGCGAGTCTCGGTATCTGATTCTTGCGGACAATAAACCTCTGCGTAGATGCTTTCGCCAAGACGGAAATCCGGTGTGGTGGATTTCTTCCTTTCGGGTATACGCTCCATCGCTGGGAAGACTGTGCCTAGCAGACCACCAGCGATCAATTCGGCCAATTTAGAGGACGCTTTAAAATGTTCAACTTCAGATGTGCACAGCGTTTCAAGCTCCTGATTTAGTGGCAAGTTACGATTAACCCATTCGGCACATGCAGCATCCAACATCAAAAGCTTTGAGTACGCAGAGCTAGGAATACCATTTTGAGCTGCCGTGTTTACTATGGAGAAAAGGAAACTCCCTGGCTCAACGGTAATTCCGTCAGTTTCGATCAGCTGGAATAGCGCACGGTTAATGCCCATACCACGGAGTTTTTCTAACCATTCGTTCACCAAGCCCTTATTCATAGTTTATTCTCCATTGTTAATTGTTAATTGTTAATTGTTAATTGTTAATTCAATGTCCTAAAACGATCCTTTACGGACACCCTCTGATGAGCCTGTCCGAATCTATGCCATCGCTAGTTTCGGACAATGTACTATTTAGCCCATACGTTTCCGTACATATGAAGGCTGCTTTATGTCTCGAACCTTTCTGTATGCCAGGGTAAGCACCCCGGATCAGACCACTGATAACCAAGTACTCGAAATTGAAGCTGCGGGCTTTTCCGTGAACACCAGGCGAGTAGTAACTGAATGCATCAGCGGAAGTACTGCCGCCGGAGCCAGGCCTCAATTCGCTAAGCTCATCGACCGAATGGAGCCTGGAGATGTGCTCATCGTGACGAAACTTGATCGGCTTGGCCGAAACGCTATGGACGTTCGCTCTACAGTGGAGCGGCTAGCAGGTGACGGGATAAAGGTATATTGCCTAGCTTTAGGCGGAATGGATCTAACAAGCGCGACGGGAAAAATGACAATGGGTGTCATAGCTGCCGTGGCTGAGTTTGAAAAGGATCAGTTGATAGAGCGGACAAATGCTGGCTTAGCACGAGCCGTTGCCCAAGGTAAGAAATTAGGTCGTCGCGCTGCATTGTCCGAAAAAAAGAGAGCAGAGGTTCTGGAGCAATTAAAAGCTGGTGCGTCAGTTTCCAGTTTGGCTAGAGCCTACGGAATATCTCGTCAGACCATCATGCGAATTCGTAGTAGGGAAGGTGAGATGAATCTACGTACCGATGTCACAAGCTCTTGTCGCATTCAACAGACTTAAATAGCAACATGTCATAGACAATCAACTCCTACGAGGAGAGTCTATCTGCTTACTATAGGGGTAGGCTTTATCTAATGTTTATAAAGCATGACCATGCTGGCAAAACCTTCTGTCACTCTCGGCACGAAATTATCAACCCAACGCATAACTAATTAAATTGGTCAGACTCAAAAGTATCCTGTTGAATCTGAGAATTAGTCATTCTCTGAATATTGATAGTATTATATGTGATATTTTGAGCAACTTTTTGCTCGTGTACTGAAAAAGTAATACCCTCACCAAGAATACCTCTCTCCTCAAGATCTAAAGCAAACTCCATTACTTTTGTTTTTACTGTATCTATCATGCGGACTAGATGATGTACGGGCACAAATAACGCAGGTTGAAAGTCCTGTCCTATTAGCTTCCTAATGATATCTGATGGGCCAGGAGCATATTTCATAGTGAAAGTACCAGTTTCTGTACCTTCTATGAGATTTTCTATCTGACTAACAGACAACCAGACATTTTGCTTACATAACAGATCGTGCCATTCTTCGTTTACATAGACTGGAATCCAACCTCTATAGGGGTTAAAGGCTTTGACTTCCCCTCTTACTACTCGATAGTCAGGGAGCATATCTTCATACCCATTTAACTCACTGGTTATCCACTCTTCTATATCCTTTATTTTCAGCTTTCTAGAAACCAGCAAAGCCTTACGGAGAAGGTTTGTTACATGTATTCCTTTATCTAATGCATCTCGCTGCAACTCCAAAACAAGGCTGCTCATAAAGTACCTATTGACTAAAGTTTGTGATAAGCGAAGTTATTGCTGGGACATATGACCCAAGCACATTGCCAGCTGCTCCTTCTATAACCTTCTTTATAGATAGAAGACACTCTTTAATAATTCCCTTCTTTGGTGAAGGTGAATTAAATTGTACCTTTATAGTTTCTGCGTCAGCCAGCAGCTCCTTGGCTACGCTTTTATCTTCTAACTTATCTATGTCGCGTATAAAGCTTTCTAAAAAGCTACTTAGATCAGTCTCAAAAGTGCTTTGCTCGATAGTTTGATTTGAGTTCTGAGCATCTTGTTGAACTTGTGAGTTCTGCATAGAACCGATAGAGATACTGTTATTCTTTTCCATACCTGATGCCTATATTTATTTGATAAATAATTACTTTAGCTTAGAGCATTTATTTTACATTTCTATCCCATGGCGTTCCATCATTTCAAAATTCCTTTTCAATCTAGCTCTAATTAGTTTTATCGCTTGCCCTACTCAGCCTGAAAAGGTCAAACACAAGACTCAAACCGCATGCCTTCACTGAAGGCACTTAGAGCCGCTAACAAAACTTCACCAATGAACGCACACAGATGATGCTGCACGCCAGCAATAACAGGGTTCGGTGAATAGCAAGCCTGCGCTTAAAACGGATACGCAGCTTTCCCATACCGGCCAACCAGGCATGGGTACGCTTCACTACCCAGCGATGCCGGCCAAGTCGTTCCTTGCTATCTATTCCTTTACGGGCGATTCGATTCCTCGCTTGCACAGATGTCTATGGCAGCGCTCTATGTCATATGCTTTGTCAGCGTGTAGCTTCTCAGGCCAACGCCTGGCTCTACTGGGTTTGTCTTCAAGTGTTGGTAAGGCATCAACCAGCGGCTCGAACATAATCGAGTCATGTCGATTAGCTCCGCTGACATAGAAGGCAAGCGGCAC
>NZ_WOEJ01000032.1:0-18064 GCF_019400845.1 Pseudomonas sp. MAG002Y
CGCTCGTAGCTCAGCTGGATAGAGTACTCGGCTACGAACCGAGCGGTCAGAGGTTCGAATCCTCTCGAGCGCGCCATCTCCTAAAAGGGCTTGTAGAAATACAAGCCCTTTTTTCATGCCTGCAAAAAAGGCTTTCGCTTGAGTTGAATTCCCTACTGCCTGCTTGCTCGTGAATCGACTTGCGCTCAAGGTAAAATTCATGGGTTGCTCATATAATTACAGTTCTCTAATTCATCAATCTTGGAAAAGCCTGGCTTAATAAAAACGTCCGCTCATTTAATAAAGGACAATGCGATTTATACATGCCTTGTGCATTGAAATCATTATTACTCCTAAGTCAATTGTTATCTGACGGGTATTAAGCACCTGTTAAATATTGAGCTCGGAGCGGCTAAAGATGACTGGATTATCACCCGGGATGACCGTGTTTGATTGTTTCAGTCTGTTGATGAAATGGCATATTAATGCCTAAGCATAACTGCTAGCTGTTGTTGTTAGTTAATAAAGTTAACGCCACTGCTGCTCTGAGTTATCGTTATTTTAGCCGATTGGCCAGTTTGGCGCTGACATTAGAAATAAGCATGTTGGATAATATGGATTCATTTGAGTGATGCTCTTGCATCCCTTGGTGCAGCAGGAGCCATATGGCCAACTCCTGTGCTTAAAGCCAGGCTTAATCAGGTTTCTATGCTGCAGCAAGGAGCCCGTCAGCGGGCAGACCTGAGCTCATTATTCCAACAGCTGGCGATGAGTTGAATAATGTACGTCTGGATAAAATATGAAGACGGTATTAATTCCTTTTTGAAGGAATATAGATAAAGAATTAATATTATGGCAACTAGCTGTACTCAAGCCGCCTTTGTACAACAGTAAGGCAAATAAAAAAGATTGCTAAAGTGCTAAGTAAATCCTTTCGTCGGGCTGTATGGTAATAGAATTACCGATAGCTACGCTTGTACTACCAGTATTCACTGGAAAGCTAAAGAGCAAACGGAAAGCTTGTTGTTTCGTTTGGTCGCCGACCTTTCTATAAAGAGGGGTCGATCTAACTGGGCATGCTTATAAGGAATTCGATATGCGTCGTTTCAACATGCTTGCGGCCATTTCCATGGCCTTTATCTCTGCCTCTGCTGTTGCTCAAATGCATGTATCGGAAATTAACCAAGCTGGTGATGGCAATACGGCAGAGCTGGTTCAAACCGGTACGTCCCACCAGGCGCAGCAAACTCAGCTGGGTAACAACAGCTATCAGCGTATCGAACAGGATGGGACTGGCCATTCCGCCACGGTCTATCAGGACGAAACCACCGATGAGGCTCATGCAACCGTTTTGCAGAGCGGCGATAATCAGACGGCTCAGATTTATCAACGAGGCGATACGTACGTTACTCTCAACCAGTCAGGCAGTTCCAATCAGTTTACTTTTGATGGCTCAGCGGTATATGGCGGTTATGTAGAAAGTACCCAAGAAGGTACAGGCAACGTGCACACGATTGTTCGCTCCGGTGATTATTGGGCTGCGATCTATACTACTTCCATAGGTAACGCCAACACTATTACGGTTGACCAAGATACCGGCGGTCTCGCTAGAGGATTCTCGGCAACCCAGACAGGTGACAATAACGCTGTTACCGCAACGCAGCGTGATACGGAGTCCATAGCCAATATCCAACAGCTGGGAAATGGCAACAGTGCAGTACTCGAGCAGTATGGTACTAGTCCGAAAGATCTTGGAGTGGGGGCTGTATTAACAACCTTGACTCAAGAGGGAGATGGCAATACGGCCAATGTTATCCAAACACTTAATGCGTATGCAGATCTTAACCAAACGGGTAACAACAACGCGGTCAACGTAGACCAGAGCGGGCTAGCCAGCATGTCGTTTGGATCTGCTGCGGCCAGGCTTACAACTAATCAACTCGGCGATAATAATATTCTGAATGTAGACCAGTCTGCTCGCAGTGGAGACAACCAAATCACTGCTACACAAGATGGCAATGGAAACACCATGGATCTGGTGCAGGCCGGCGTTGAGAATAGCTCCCTGGATGTATCGCAGATAGGCGATGACAACTACATGAGCCTCACACAACGCCAGACCATCAATGACAACTTCCAGCTAACCCAGCAAGGGTCAGGCCTGTCTGTTACGTTGGAGCGCACCGGGCAGGGTAATCAGGCAACCTTGATGCAGACCGGGTTGAGCAATACAGCTACGTTGACCCAACACTGATCAGGAAGGGTTCAAGCATTTGCTCTCTGCCAGCATTGCTGGGTTGAAAAGGCCTGGCAGTGCTGGCCTGTAGGCTTTCTTTATTATAGGCAGGCCGACGACAGCCAGGCAGGGGGATGGGCTGTCATTAAGCTATCATGATCGGCTGATATAAGCGGGGCAGTCTTTATTGCCATGGTTGTCGTCGTTCCGTGAACATGCCATTAAGTGTCCTGCGCTTTTTCAAGTCTTCTGCATCCCTTCCACTTCTGCGCCGTATGGGCATTAGGAATCGCCTGATTGTCTGCTTTGGGGTTACGGCCGCGCTGCTCGTAGGGTTGGGCAGCTTCTGTCTTATACAGATGCACGAGATTCGCCAGCAGGGCGAGATGATCGAAAGCGGAGCGCTTGCCAACATTGCACTGGCGGATGCGATTGCAATTGATCTGGGCAAACTACGCACAGAATCCCAGCGATTTCTGACCACTACGGAAGATCCATCGGTATTGATCAATGGGATGATTGCTGTCGAGCAGCTAACGGGACAACTTGAGCAGAACTTCCAACTCTATTCGCAACAGGCTTCGGATGCTACCCAGCGCGACTCAATCAGGGCGCTTCAGGACGCCTACCAGGTTTTTCTTTCGGGTCTGCGAGATGAGATGGGGCTGATTGAACAGGGCAGGGCCCAGGATGCGCATATGCTTTCTGATACGACCTTGAGCATGCAGGGCGATCTGATGGATATGCAGGTGCAGTTGTTGAGAGAGTTGAATAAGCAGAGTGCTGCCCAATCCATCACCTCGGCACAGGCGCATTATCAACAGACGCGCTTGATTGCCCTTGTCACTATTGGGACAGTGCTGGCACTCATGATGATCTTGGCCTGGCGGCTAAGTGTCAGCATACTGGTGCCCTTGCGACAGGCTGTGGCGATCACCGAAGTCATCGCTGAGGGAGATCTGAGTCAGTCTATTCAGTCGCAAGGTAAAGACGAGGCGGCTCGGCTGTTGCAGGCACTGGCGCGCATGCGGGGTAGTCTGCACGAGACGCTGTCACATATCGAATCGGCGTCTTCACAGCTTACTACTGCCGCGCATGAGATGAGTGCTGTCATGGAAAGCAGCGCTTGTCATCTGCAACAGCAAAACCATGAGGTAAGCCAGGCCGTTGAGGCTATGGCGCAAATGAGCCAAGCTGTAGAAGAGGTTGCGCTTAGCGCTGCCAATACCTCACAGAATTCGCTTGCCTCCAGCGAGGCCGCCATATTGGGCAAACGCGAGCTTACCGACACCATTGCCTCCATCAAGCAATTGGCAGGCACTGTATTAGGGGCTTCCGAGCAGGCGGCCGGGCTGGCTGAAAAGACGCAGAGCGTTACCCGAATACTGGATGTCATTCGATCTGTTTCGGAACAGACCAACTTACTTGCCTTGAACGCGGCCATTGAGGCTGCACGCGCCGGTGAACAGGGCAGAGGCTTTGCTGTGGTAGCCGATGAGGTGCGTGCCCTGGCACTACGTACGCGAGCCTCCACTAATGAAATCGAGGCGTTGGTCCATGACGTGAATCAAGGTACTCAACAGAACGTTTCCAGTCTTCAATCCTCTGCAGAGCACGCCTGTCATACCTTGCAGCAGGCGGAAGCGGCTGACCGGGCATTGCTTGAGATTACTACTGCCAGCGAGGCTATTCGTGAGCAGAATAGAACCATTGCAGCAGGCGCTAATGAGCAGGTTCAGATTGCGCATATTGTCGATAGCGCCCTGGCCAGTATTCGAACGTTGTCTACCCAGACGGCAACAGGTGCAATGCAAACCAGTCACTCCAGTATAGAGTTGCTTGCATTAGCCTCGGAGCTTAACCGGACGGTCCAGCGGTTTCGCCTGTAAGGAAATTAGTTAGCTAATCAATAAATTGTTACGGTTAGGAAGAAACTCAACGAGTGATCGGTATTCCAAGCGGATGACGTTTTAGCTGATAAGTTGAGTTATCCATGTTGAAGTATCTATCCGTTGCCGTAATGACTGCCCTTCTACTTCCCTTGGCGGGCTGTGACAAACCTTCCGAGCAGAAGGCGCAGGACGCTGCCCTGCATACGCAGAATGCCCAGGAACATCAGGAAAAAGCGGCAGCAGCTGAGAATCCTACCGAGCGACAGACACATACCAACGCTGCGCAGGAGCAGAAGCAGGAAGCGGTTGAAGATCAGCAGAAGGCAGATGCGGCATTGTCTAATGAGTCAGCGGTAGGCTCGACACATCCAGACAAAGCAACCCGTACCCAGGCACAATAATCATCCTGGCAGGGCGCCCATCGCGGCCCTGCCGACCATGTCATCGCCAATTAGACGATGGGGGTATAACCGCTGGGGCTATCTGGCCATGGCGTTAGCACTTCAAACCCGCTCTCTGTCACAACAACCATATGCTCCCATTGTGCCGAGAGCGAGCGATCCTTGGTAATGACCGTCCAGCCATCACCGAGTGTCTTGGTCTGGTGCTTGCCGGCATTGAGCATAGGCTCGATGGTAAACATCATTCCTGTACGCAGCTTCATCCCTTCGCCACGGTTGCCAAAGTGCAGCACCTGAGGCTCGTCGTGATAAACCTTACCGATCCCGTGCCCGCAGTATTCACGAACGACACTAAAGCCGTCACGGTGCGCGACGGTTTGGATCGCATGACCGATGTCTCCCAACGTTGCGCCGGGCTTGACCTCTTGAATGCCCGCACACATGGCTTCGTAAGTCGTTTCCACTAGGCGGCGTGCCTGAGCAGAGGGTTCACCTACAAAGTACATGCGACTGGTATCGCCGTACCAGCCATCCTTGATGACCGCTACATCGATATTGACGATATCGCCATCCTTCAGCGTCTCAGAAGAAGGAATACCGTGGCAGATCACATGATTGACTGAAGTGCAGACCGTTTTCGGAAATCCGTGATAACCAATATTGGCCGGAACGGCTTTTTGTACGTTTACGATATAGTCATGACACAAGCGGTCTAGCTCTTCGGTCGTTACGCCAGGTTTCACATGCTCGGCAATCATCGCTAGCACATCGGCTGCCAGCTTGCCTGCCTTGCGCGCCATGGCAATTTCTTCAGGTGTCTTTATCGAAACCGCTTTTCTCATCGTCCGGCTCCCGCCTGTTTGATTGTTGCTTGGACGTGTGGGGCATCTTCCATCGCGCTCAGGCAGTTCAGGTCAAAACCGCCTTGTTGCTCCAGACTGATCAGCAGCTTGCAGATATCCCGATGATTCAGCTCAGGATAGAGCTCCGCCAGCATGCCTACTCGTAGCCAGTGCTCCGCCTGAGCATTGATGGAGCGGCAAAGTGCATTACTGGCGATACGCAGGTTTTCATGCATACCTTCCGAGACTTTGACAATACCCATCCATTCACCCTATATGAAATGTATATGATCCATATACTAACGTGTATGACTGCGTAGGAAAATGGACGTTCCATGGGATTAATGGAGGATGGCTGTGCCTTTTTTAAATTAAATGGTTATAAGCAAGATCATATTTATATAAGCGAGCTCTTTATAAGTCGTTATGCTGCGTGCCGGTTTTTGCAGAACATGTGTCTTTAGGAAGTGATGATGGATTTCGGCGCTGGAGGTTTTGTTGTCGCAGGCTTGGTGGTCGGCTTTATTGTTGGGATGACAGGCGTAGGCGGTGGTTCCCTGATGACTCCTATCCTATTGTGGTTTGGCATCAATCCGGCCGCTGCCGTAGGAACTGATCTGCTGTATGCCGCGGTGACAAAGGCAGGCGGTGTCTGGGTGCATCAGCGCAACAAGAATATCGACTGGTCTGTGACAGGCTGGCTGGCGCTGGGAAGTCTGCCGGCCGCTGCATTAACACTGTGGTTGTTGAGCCGCTTGCACTCCGATCCGCAGGCGCTAAATGCGATCATCAAGCATGGTTTGGGTATTGTTCTGTTCATGACAGCCTTTGCCATTCTTTTCAAGAAACAGTTGTTTGCCTTTGTAGGCCGGCATGCCAATGACAGCTTTCACTTGAGCCCGAAAAAGCTCAATACGCTGACATTCATCACAGGTGTTGTGCTTGGCGCCATGGTGACGCTGACGTCCATTGGCGCAGGCGCTTTAGGGACCGTGGCGCTGTTCATGCTATATCCCTTCCTGGCTACTCGACGCCTGGTAGGTACAGAAATCGCACATGCCGTACCTTTGACGCTGATTGCAGGACTGGGCCATGCCAGCATGGGCAACATGGATTGGCCTATTCTAGGCTATCTGCTGATGGGCTCACTGCCAGGCATCTTTATGGGCAGTCACCTTTCCGGTCGAATTCCCGATGGAATATTGCGTCCGTGCCTTGCCGTTATGCTGATGGTGATCGGGTACAAACTGCTCTGACCTCTCCTTGTGAGTGGTCTGAGGGCTTCAGGCCACTCACTTGCTAACGCCTTCCGGATAAAAATAAATAGCCAGAAGAGAGCTATTTCTGCTGATGTATCCGCTGTACTGCTCTTTTCTATGCCATGCGGATCCGCTTCAGCCTCATCAGAGATAGGCTGGAAGCGGATTGATGATCGTCTCGTAACCGACCAGCGACGGCTGAAGGGTTTCCATCAACAATGGCCAATGTGCCATGGCTGACTGAAAGTTTTGGACAGCCTGGATTTCAAGATACTGCAACCCTTGCAAATCAAAGCATTTGGCTAGATTGGTGACGTCCTCACGGGTATCCAATGTATGGATGGAGGCGTCGAGTACTTGAAGAGCATTCATCGTGGTTTCCAGGCTGACAGATTATTTGACGCAACGGTCATTACACTGTTGCCTGCAGCAACCGGCGTGCCAGATCATCAGTGCCAGAGCACCATCAAGCCAAACGCTGACAGAAGGCATAGTCCGCTAATGGCCATCAGCAGCAGGTCCACAGGATCCCATTCACTCATGCTAGTGGTCGTCGTTGGGACGTAGGTAGCTGGATGAAGCGTTCAGGACGGAAGCGATCAGATTATTCATCCTTATGCCGTCTAAGCTCGGTGTGAATCGCAACCCCTGTAGCCACAAGGCCTATTATGGCCAGGCAGGCAATAGGGCGGCCCGGCGTTAACACCTGGGTTGTACAAAGGGTGGTGAGGTTAGTAAAGAAGTCCATATCCAGCATCCTGCTTTTTGCTTTCTGAAAGGCGAAGGAAAGCCATTCCTATTCCGGCATGGTGAGTAACAGTAACCTCACGCGTGACCAGACTCATTCCGTATCGGTTATGGGTAGGTTCATGCTGCGCAGCGACCGCGCTTCACCCCCCTATGTTTGATGTCTTTATGATATCAATGGCGGCAGCAAAGCTCAAAGGCTCAAAAGTCGCATGGACTTTGGGGCAAGCGTTTACGAATGTGCCATGCAAGCGCCTGACGGCAGAGGCGTTATGACAAGCTCAATTCCTGGGAGGCTTTTTGCTCAGGAAGGCTTCTCGAAGAATAAACACAGAAACGATGATGAGACCGTATCCTTCGAATTGGAGCATCGTGTCATTGGGCTTGTAAAGCAGACACGTTACACCCACTGCCGTGAAGAATAGGCCGAGGCAGTACAACAACCTTATTTACCTCTAAAAGACATGCTGGAGCCAGAGCTGGGCCTACTTGAAGATAGCGCTCTTGAGCGTAAGGGGGGCTAGCCACAAAATGAGAAGTGGTTAGCAAACTTGATATCAATATGACATTGGTGGACTTAATCTGTACAGCTGTCTCGTCTGTTCAAACGACCGTTCATCATCTGTGGTGGATTCATCAAGGCATGACTGGTGGCAGATACGTCAGGGTGGCTCCCAATGCCCATAAAAGAATCAGCACCAACGGAATATGCGCCAGCATCTGCATGAAGGTAAAACCGATAAGGTCGCGCGCCTTGAGCCCCAGAACGCCTAGTAAAGGCAGCATATAAAAGGGGTTTATCAAATTGGGTAGCGCTTCAGCTGCGTTGTAGATCTGGACTGCCCAGCCCAGGTGGTAGTGCAAGTCATTGGCAACCTGCATGACGTAAGGCGCCTCGATGATCCATTTACCCCCGCCTGAAGGAATAAAGAAACCCAGGATAGCTGAATAGACGCCCATCAGGACCGCAAATGTATCGTGTGAGGCCAGTTGAGCGAAGAAGGCGGAAATATGGTGGGCAAGCGTCTGACCATCACTTCCTGTCGCCTTTGTCATGATCGCAGCAATGGAGCCATAGAGGGGAAACTGGATCAGGACACCAGTAGTGGTCGGCACAGCACGCGCCACTGCATCGAGAAAATGACGAGGACGCCAATGCAGAAGCGCACCAAGCGTCAGAAATAACAGATTGTAGGTGTTAAGCCCTGAAATGGCCTCAATGGCAGGCTTGGAAGCAAACTCCTGCCAAAGCCACCCCAGCGCTAGCAGCACAATGATAATGGTCAGAAGCGGGCTATGCTCCAGCCATTCGCCTGGGCGTGTTCGCACTAGCCGAGCCGGTGTTTCCAGTACGGGGTCGACTCCACACTCACGCGCAGTACGAGCAGTCAATTCTCCAGGCGCAGTAGCATATGCAATGATCAGCGACAGCACGATCAGCGCAAGCAGCATGACGCCTGACTGCCAGAGGAAAATGGTTTCCGTAAAGGGGATGACACCGGTAATCGCCAGAACAGACGGGGGCAGGCTTCCCGGATTTGCCTGCAACTGGGCCGCTGAGGACGACAGACCCAAGGCCCATACGGCGCCCAGCCCGAGATAGGCCGCTGCACCTGCGGCCCGGTAATCCATTTTCAAATCGACACGTCGGGCAAGGGCTCTTACTAGGAGCCCTCCAAAAACCAGGCTGAGCCCCCAGTTGAGCAGAGAAGCCAGCATCGAAATAAGCGCTACCCAGCAGACAGCCGACCGACCATTGCGTGGGATGCGAGCCAGCCAGTCGATCAGACGGGCCGCAGGCGCTGAGCTGGCCACGACGTAGCCGCCGATCACTACAAACGCCATTTGCATGGTGAAGGGAATCAGGCTCCAGAATCCGTCGCCAAATGCCTTGGCTGTACTTGAGGCCGGTGTACCGAGCAGGGTAGCGGCGAGCGCCACCACCACCACGGCGACAGCGGCAAAGACCCATGAATCAGGGAACCAGCGCTCGGCCCATTGCGCACAACGTAACGCCAGACGAGCAGAAAATCGCTCTTCAATATGAACGGACATGTAATCTCCTTATAGCTTTTGTTATTGATTACCCGTGTAGCGCATGGCCATTTGCCTGGCCGCGCTCAGGACGTATAGAGGGTAGCGCTTACCGGTGTGTTTTACTTGGCGGTTTTTCACTGTGGACGGACGGCCACTTCAAAAGGCTGCTATCGTTGCCGAATAGACTGACCTTGCCGCCGCTTCGTTTGTTTAGAATTGTTGTTTGTTGCTGTGGTCGTATCTGGACACCAACATACTGAACAGGCCTTTTTCCTAAGAGACAATCCATGCAATTTTTAAGGGACGATCATGGTTGCCTGGGCTGGAGCGGTGAGATGGCCGAGCGTATCCGGTCTTTCGACTGGTCCTGTACGGATCTCGGCCCTATTGAACAGTGGTCCAAAAGTCTGAGCGCTGCCGTCCAGTTTCTACTGGCCTCTCCCGTACCCCTCGTCATGTTGTGGGGACGGCCTGGTTATATGATTTATAACGATGCCTATGCCGTGTTTGCGGGAGGGCGTCATCCTTTTCTTCTCGGCTCGCCAGTCGAGATTGGTTGGCCGGAAGTTGCCGAATTCAATCGGAATGTAGTTGATACCTGTCTGGCTGGCGGTACGCTCTCTTATCGAAACAAAGAACTCGTGTTGTTTCGTAATGGGCGTCCGGAAGACGTCTCGATGGACCTTTACTACAGCCCGGTGCCCGAGGATGACGGCGTGCCGGCCGGCGTCATGGCCATCGTTATCGAAACCACTCAACACGTACTGTCGGAGCGGCGACGTCAGGAGGCTGAGCGTTCCTTCCGGGCAACGAATGAACGACTACAACTGGCATTGAACTCTGGCGCGCTCCTGGGGCTGTTCGTCTGGGATATCAAAGCCCGGTTCCTGACCGGGGATGAGCGCTTCGCACGAACTTTTTCGTACCCCGTGGACGAAGCGGCGGCAGGTATCCCCATTCAGATTGCCAGCGGCTTCATTCATCCGGATGACCTGGAAAAGATCCGGATGCATATCAGGCAGACCTTTGATCAGGGCGGCGCGTTTAATGCCGAATGCCGTATCCGCCGTTCGAACGGCCTTTTCCGCTGGGTTTTAGCGAGTGGTCTATGCGAGTTTGACGAGCATGGAGAGCCGTTTCGCTTTCCCGGTGTTCTGATTGATATTCATGAACGCAAGATGGCGGAAGAAGCGCTTTATCAACTGACGCGCAATCTGGAGCAGCGGGTCGCTGCTGAAGTGCAGGCCCGCTCGTTGGCAGAAGAGCAGCTCCGGCAATCACAAAAGCTGGAGGCGATTGGCGGACTGACCGGAGGCGTTGCACATGACTTCAATAATGTTCTGCAGGTCATTTCGAGCAACCTGCATCTGCTGGCTCGTCAGGAAAAGGACAACCCTCGTTTACAGAGCCGCGTAGAGGCTGCCATCAATGCGGTGGAGCGAGGAGCCAAGCTGTCTTCCCAACTATTGGCCTTTGCCCGTCGCCAAGCCTTATCACCCGGCGTTTACAACCCAGCCCATATTTTCGAAGGGCTGGAGGAGCTCCTTCAGCGTGCACTGGGCGAGACCATCGAAATCGATATGTCCCTGCCTGACAATGCCTGGTGCATACACGTTGATCGTAACCAGTTGGAAAACGCTATTCTCAATCTGGCCATCAATGCCCGTGATGCGATGGATGGGGAAGGGCTGATCAGCGTTCATGGCGACAATGTCGTGCTGGATGAAGATTACTGTGCAGGCAAGGACATCAGTCCTGGGGACTACCTCTGCCTGTCCGTTGCCGATTCGGGCGAAGGTATGAAGCCAGAAGTGCTGGAGCACGTCTTCGAGCCATTCTTCACGACCAAGGCTGAAGGCCAGGGTACGGGACTTGGTCTTAGCATGGTGTTTGGCTTCGTCAAGCAGAGTGGGGGCCATATTGATATTCAGAGCGCCCCTGGATGCGGTACGACGGTACGGATGTATTTCGCACGCAGTCACAAACAGGCCGAAGAAGATGACCGGGGCAAACATGACTATACGCTTGAAGGACGGGAAACCATCCTGGTAGTAGAGGATAATGAAGGTGTTCGCTTCTCTGTTGTAGAGTTACTGCAGCAGGCCGGTTATGACGTGGCGCAAGCGCCTGATGCTGACGTGGCCATGCAGCTGCTGGAAGCCGGAACGAGGGTTGATTTGATTTTCACGGATGTCGTGATGCCCGGTCGGCTCAAAAGTACGGATCTGGCGGCATGGGCTCAGATGCAGGAACCTGCAATACCGGTATTGTTTACCTCAGGCCATACTCGGGACATCCTTTCGCAGAACAACACGTTGGCTCCTAATATCCATTTGCTTACCAAACCCTATCGTCCCGAGGATCTCTCTGCCATGGTGCGTACTGCTCTGAGAGGATAGGCGATAGAAGCACCAGGTTCCATTTGGTGGGTCGAAGAGGTATCAGATAAAAATGTAATCCTTCTCCAAAGGCACATGGGAGCCTTTGGCACGTAGTTCATTGACGGCATAAACCAGGGTTAGGTTTAGCGCATCCTTATTCATCATGAGCTTGGGATCGAGGCGGCGCTGCACGCGTGCAGGAACGGCCGGGTCGATCAAGGTCAAAAGCATGTCAGAGCCGCGAGGTTCAAAAAGAAACTTAAGCGGCGGATCGAGACGGGCAAGTTTATCGGCTATCAGATTCATCGGGTGCGCCTCATGCTTAACTTAAGCATAGGCCACTGTTTCACTCGTAAAGAGCAATCCATCTGAAGCTCTGGCCAGCTTTCAACAAAAAAGCCCTCTGCTAAAGAGGGCTTTCACATTTTTTCTGTCGTAAAGCGATCATTGAATAAACGATCAGACCTTGAAGCGATTGACCAGAGAGTTAAGCTCAGCCGCTAGACGTGACAGCTCATGGCTGGACGCGCTGGTTTGATGCGCGCCTGTGGCAGACTGCACGGATAGATCACGGATGTTGACAAGATTACGGTCAACTTCCCTAGCCACCTGAGCCTGCTCTTCAGCGGCGCTGGCAATTACCAGATTACGCTCATACATTTCGCTGATCGACGACGTGATTTCGCTTAGTGCCTGGCCTGCACTTTCTGCCAGCTCCCGTGTGGAATGAGCGCGAGCGCTGCTGGCTTGCATGGAGTTCAAGGCCTGACTTGCGCCATTGCGCATGCCGGAGACCATTTGCTCGATCTCAAGTGTCGACTGTTGCGTACGATGGGCAAGAGCTCTGACTTCGTCAGCGACTACAGCGAAACCTCGGCCGGATTCGCCTGCACGGGCAGCTTCGATCGCAGCATTCAGCGCCAGTAGATTGGTTTGTTCTGCAATGGCACGAATAACATCCAGCACCTTGCCAATTTCCTGCGATCGATCGGCAAGTTGTCTTACCAGTACGGAGGTAGACTGAACCTCTTCCGACAGGTCTGTGATGGCTGTAATGGTTTCATTGACTCGAACATGACCGGCCTGTGCTGACTGGGTCGAGGTCTTGGAGGCCTCAGATGTCGATACTGCGTTACGTGCTACCTCATCAACCGCTGCGCTCATCTCGTTTACAGCGGTAGCGGCCTGCTCAATCTCATCGTTTTGCTGTTGCAAGCCGCGGCTGGCTTCTTCGGTCACTGCGTTGAGTTCATCAGCAGCTGCCGCCAGTTGGGTTGATGACCCTGAAATCTGAGCCAGGGTGTTACGCAGATTGTCCTGCATCTGGCGCAGTGCTACCTGAAGCTGATTGACCTCATCGCTACCGCTGACTTCAATGTGAGTGGTCAGGTCTCCTTTGGCAACCTGTTGTGCGGCGCGCACAGCACTCTGCAGGGGCCTGACGATACTTTGCGTCAGAAGCCAGGCCATAAGCGCGGTAGCCAGGGCCGCCAGGGCAATCACGAGGATAACAATGGCGCGAGAGCTGGCGTATTGATCCGCCGAACTCTTTCCTTCGCGCTCGATCCCTTGTGCATAGTAGTCTCCCAGCTCGCCCAATGTCTTGCCAGTGCCATCGATGACAGGCTTCATGTCAACCAGAGTGAGTTTATTCAGGGCGACAGTATCGCCTTGGCGGGCCAGGACAAACGAGTTGGTCATACCCTGCTGGTAGACTGCAAAATCCTGTTTGAATTGTCCGTACAGGCGTTGCTCTTCGGGCGTATCGACAAAGGCCTCAAACGCTTTGATGTTATCCATCAAAACCTTATTACGGGCCTCATACTGGCTGGCATAGGTGTCGATGCTTTTAGGGTCGGGATCAAGCGCCATGCGCAAGGAAATGGTGCGAATACGCAGCATGTTTTCCCGGATGCTATCTACGATGCGGATGCTGGGTACCCATTCTGCTTCTATAGCCACACTACGGTCACGGATACTGGACATCTTGCCTAGCGAGAAAATACCCAGAAAAGCAACCATCAGCGCGATCAGGCCAAACCCAAGCGCAGCCCGGGGGGCTATGTTCCAACTGCGTAGTAGCATATTTGTCATCCGCAAAAGTAGAGGCGAAAGCACGCCGAATTTTTGTTGTCTGATGACATGTATCGGCGGTCAGTCTTGAGGCTTGAATTTATTCAGTGACGGATAAAGCTCACTGCATCCATGGCTCAAGCGTTCTTGAAAGCGAACCTCTACCAGCTACCTGTTTTCTACTGCGACATTCCTAAAAAGCTAACTACCAGGCGCAGCTATGAATGCAGAGTCTGCAGTGTGCTCAAGCTGGTAGAGCACAGCCTGTCCAACTATAAAGATGACCCCTCCAAGAAGGAGCTGAAAAACCGCCAGTTAACTACCTTCAATCAACTGTTAGATTCGCTCGGTCAATATATCGACCGTGAAGGGGCTGGTCATAATAGGCGTGTCGATTTCCAGGTTTCCATCGCCTACCACAGCGCTCTCAGCATAACCTGTGATAAATAGCACCTTGAGGTCAGGGCGGCTAATACGCGGCGTCAGCCATTTGTCTTCCGTTAGCCCAACATCGGAAACTAACAGGCCGATAGCGGTATCGGATTGCAGGATTGCCAAGCCAGAAGCGCCATCTTCAGCTATCAGGGCGTGGTAGCCGAGTTCTTCAAGAATCTCCACGACCAGCATACGGATAGTCGGCTCGTAATCCACAACCCGTACTGCCCCGCCAGTAACGGTACGGAGCAACTGTTCTTGAGTGGGCTCACTTGCGGTATTTACGGCCTTTTCTTCTGCGCGAGTTATAGACATATCCGTATTCCTTGCCCCGTTTCCGGAGCGATATGCATCTGCCCACCGGTTAGCGCACGAAGCCGTAAATTATGGAGAGCCCAACCCCATGCCCAGAGGTTTAGTAGTGACGGTGGTCAATATGTGCAACGCAGATGGACAGGTTTTCGGAACCCTAGGGTTGTGCCGGTTCAATCATATGAGCGGGCATGCATCCCACCTCCCGCCGGCAGAAAGAAAGGCGCAAGACATAGGCGGAAAAGGAGATTTGCGCATCATGCGAGTTGGACGTCCTGTAATGGTGACAAAAGGCAAAATCAGAGAACCTTCCACGTGGCAACCCACCAAGATGGAGAGGGTGCAACACGCGTTTAGCCCATCCGGTACGGACGTCAGACTAGAAGTGCTTTGTGCTGCAAGTGTGGCAAGGAACATGAGAAGCACTGTAAAAGCACTGTGATAAAGAGGGGTAAATAATGACTACCCAAGCGAGCCATGATGTAATGGATCATCCTCATGAGTAAATTCATGGCTATTGGATGCCGGCTGGTTAAGCCGACGCTGGATATCCATCAGGACCGTTTCCAAAAGCAGACGGTTACGCGCCTGGTCAGACGTTAAGATCCACTCAAGTGGATGACCTCCTTCAACAGGTAGTGCGGTAATAACCAGTGTCCCGTCAGGTTTTAGTAAGGTATCGACTTGATAACGGTCACGGGCCGAGTCAACAAGCATGATCAAGGCATTCATAGAATCGGCTACATCGTTGGGTGTTATCTAGTTAGAGTCAGGCTACTTCAAGAGATTCTTGAAGACTCTTCCCACTCGTCTAAAGGTTTTCCTGCCCAGTCAAAGCCTTTCTTATGCTCCGCCTCCACCCTGCATCTGATCGCTATGCGGGTCCTTTAGTGAGCCTTGGTTAAAAAGGTCCTAATAAGCTGCGGGAGGGGTGATCTATTACAAAAGAAGAGAACTAATTCAAAGTATTTATGCTGGCAAACTCACAAAATCAAGGTTTTTTGTCAATTGCTTTTGTATTGAACGTACTATGAATTTGTTTTGATGATTTATAAGTTATTTATCAATAGAAGGCAAATAGCCAGTATTCTTTCGAAATCACTCGTACCGTCACAGTAGTCTGGTTATTTGAGCCAATATGACGGTAATAATTGCCCGCAATACTAAGCTTGTCTGTTTCAAGCATTGATCTAAGTAGTCCATTGCCTGCCTTGACAGCGTCTGCGTCGCCACTAGCTTTATGATCCCTCAACAGATTGGTGTGGGTTGGCACGCTTGGTGGTTTCGAAAACAAACCGCATGTAAAGGACATAAAATTAATGATCACGGTTAGCAAGCGTAACGTCTATTACGTATGTTTGTTTATTCTTCTTATTTTTCAATTTGGTGTGTTCGAGCAAGGGCACACAAACCCTATTGGCGTAAAGTACGTCAGTGAATTGTACTTGGCGATATGCTTGGGTTTTACAGCGCTTCTTCTTACAGGTACACCTCCGGCCAACAAGCAGGACTACAACCTCGGCTTGAGTTTTTGCCTTTTTTCTGCCTTTGTGTTCTGTTTTCTACCTGCGTTATTTTCAAATCTTTTTTATGGGCAGCCGCTGTTCTATGGATTGATTGAAGAGCGCCGTGTCCTGTTCTGTTTCAGCTTTTTCGTTATTGTCTATTTTGCAAAGCGTGTAACCGCTACCCAATTCGAGCAGCTGATACTGCTGGTCGGTCTCATCTCCGTTGGGCTTTCCTGGCTTTCCTATGCAGGCGTGCTGCCCGATCTTCGTGAGCAGGTGCTTGACCTTAGTCGTCCCGGGCGTGCCTCGCCCGGCGCAGCGGCCATCATCTTCTCCTACTGCCTTAGCGTCTATTTCATGGGGCATGGACGATCTCCCCTGAACGGCGCTCCAAAGTCAAAAGTGCTCTATGGCATCCTGGCGTTTGTCTTTCTGGCCACGATTGTCTTTGTCATGCAGACAAGACAGGTCATCGTGATCTGCTTTCTCTTTACCGCGATGTGTCTGAAAAGCCGCATGGTGATGCCCATGATCCTGGGTAGCATTGCGCTCTTTCCGATATTGGTGAACCCGCATATCCTCGATAGCTTGGGGCTCAACCTTGACTTCTATATGCAATCGGTGGAGAGCGGGCCTACGGACAATGTGCGGGAAAACACCATTGCCGCCATCATGAACCATTTGCATGAATACAATTGGGTTCCTAGCGGCAGCTTGAGCCTGATGTGGAATGATGGGTTCAAACGGTTCTTCAGCAACTACTTCTTTCTGTCTGACGTAGGGGTAATTGGTACCTTATTCCGCTTCGGATTCCTGACATTTGCCATTATTCCGATTGGCTTGTTCATCCACTACAGGGTTGCAACGAAGCTAAATCCCAACTTGGACTTTACGCTGGCGTTCTTCCTGGCCAACCTTGCCATGTGGCCGTTGGTAAGTGTGTTCGAGTATCAAGCACCTACGGCTTTTCTTCTCGCTCTACAGGCACTCAAAACACACTATCAACATACAGCCAGAGCTACTGACGAAATCGCAGCGGTACCGTATCCATACCCAACGCGGCTTGAGTCGTTGTCCGGCGCCAGAGGAATGAGAGGCATGACCTGATTCATTTTTAATAAAGGAAAAGGCTGGGCTTATACCCGGCCTTTTCCTTTAAGGGATGCCAGTAAAGCCAGATCAAGCAGATAGATTGACTCAGAAGGGATTACAGGAGAGATGATGCATAGCGAGGCAATAACGATCAGCTTATGTAGCTGCTAGAGAATGCCGTTTTGTTGTCTTACGTAGGGAATCTGGTATGGGCTGGCAAAATACGCGTCTGATACGAACGCACCTGGCCTATTATGGAGGGAGAAAAAGTAAAGATAAGGAGCTATCCCTAGCTCCAGATACAATCCATCACAGCCCGTAGGTAAGAGACTGTTGTTATTTAGACAAAACAGTCAGTGTCTTGGGATAACCTACGACCGACCCATTGACTGCCGCGCCATCCACATAAACACCTAGATTAGTGCCAGCCTGCACATAGGTAATTTTGCGGACCTGACCATCCGCTAGCTTAACCGACTTGCCCACCTGAAAGGCGGCTTTGTTGGCGGTCGTGCCCGGTACCGAGAAGCCAGCCTTCTTACGATACACACCATTGAGCCAATCGGTGTTGGTAAAATTGTTGATGGTGCTGGTCACGGAACCCGTCGTAGTGGATGGTGCCGGCGCAACAACGGTCGGTGTAGGTGCAGGCGAAGTTGTTGCTGCCTTCTTCGGGCCTATTTCCGTACAGCTGGTGTTATCCATGTATTTCTTGAGCGTCGGCCACTGCGGGCGCTCTACACCATTGATAGGCTCAACCGACATGAAATAATTGCCCCAGCCCGGACCTGCCGCCCAGTAGGACGCCGGTACGCAATTCTCTTTCAGGTAGGCCAGCATATTGTCCATCAGGATGTTCCAGCGCGGGTT
>NZ_WOEJ01000033.1:0-15263 GCF_019400845.1 Pseudomonas sp. MAG002Y
CGTACATTCAGGGAAAGTGAGCGTCTTATCTCAACGACGAATCTCAAGGGACAAATTACTTATTGCAATGACGCTTTTGTCGCAATAAGTGGTTTTACACGAGAAGAGCTTATTGGCAGTCCACATAATCTGGTTCGTCATCCAGATATGCCGGAGGGTGTATTCGGCCATATGTGGGATACCCTAAAACAGGGCAAAGCCTGGATGGGTATCGTCAAAAACCGCTGCAAGAACGGTGACTATTATTGGGTGAATGCATACGTCACCCCTATCTGGGAAAATGGCCAGATGGTGGGCTATGAGTCCGTACGTGTGCTGCCCACCACGGATCAGGTCCGACGGGCCGATGTCATGTATACACGGCTGCGTGAAGGAAAGCGTGCAGTACCAGTGACAGAAGCCATCAAGCATTCTGTCAAAATTGCATGGCCTACGCTTTTCAGCGGTGCGGTTATCTTTGGCGGTCATTTCTATTTCAACGACCTTGCCCAGGCAGGTGTGATTGTTGCCAGTGCACTAGGCATTACCTTCTGGCAGTTCAAGCGTCAGCGCTGGACCATTGAAAAGATCTTCGAGGCCAATCCGAAGATGTTTACCAGCGCCATCGTTGCGCCTACGTACAGTAACCAGTTTGGTGCGGCAGGCCAGATGGACCTCGCCTTGCAAAGCCAGGAGTCACGTTTGCAAACGGCACTGACTCGCCTGGTAGATACCGGCAACAACGTGCAGAGCAAGGCAGCAGAGTCGTCGCGTCTTGCACGTGCTCAAGCCGAGTTGCTTGATCGTCAGCGCCATGAGACCGACCAGTCAGCCACCGCAATCAATGAAATGTCTGCCACCATTCAGGAGGTTTCGCAAAACGTTAACCAGACGGCTCAGGCTGCTGGCGAGGCGGAGTCGCTGGCCCTGCATGGTCGTGACGTGGCGGATGAGAGTTTAGCCTCCATGAGGCAGCTGGCTGGCGCCGTGAGTGAAATTGGACAGGCAGTGGGTGAGCTTGCCGATTCCACCCAGTCGATCGGCAGTGTTGCCGATGTGATTACTTCGATTGCCGAGCAGACCAATCTACTGGCGCTTAATGCTGCGATTGAAGCGGCGAGGGCAGGTGAGGCTGGTCGCGGATTTGCCGTGGTCGCAGACGAGGTGCGCTCGCTGGCTTCACGTACGCGTGATTCTACCCAGCAGATTCACCAGATCATCGAGAACCTGCGTTCAGGCGCGCAGCGCGCCGTTGCTACAGCAGCCAAGGGCGAAGAGGCCTCACGGCAGAGTGAAGAACACACGGCAGCTGTACGCGAGGCACTGGAGGGAATCAGCCAGGCGGTCATGCGAATCACGGCCATGAGCCAACAGATGGCTACGGCAGTAGAAGAGCAGAGCCATGTGGCAGAGGACATCAATCAGCAAATTACCCGCATTGCCGAGTTGTCCGATCACAGCACTCAGCAGTCACAGCAAGGTGCCGTGCTCAGTGGTGAGCTTGAGCAGATGGCAGTCTATCTGCGTGATCTGGCAGCGCGCTTCAATCGTTGAAACCTCTTCCAGCAGAATAGTGCTTAGGTGTTACGTCGCGGAATGAAGGGGTTAGTGTGGTGAACCACAACAAAACTATGGACTGAAATCATTTTTTCTTGCGCTAGCGGTGAATCTGACTCATCGATTGCCAGACGATTAGATATCACCGCTCAGACCATATTTCAGATCACGCCTTCGCTTTTCTCAATGGGGGCTTGACGGGCTTAATGGTGAGCCCTGATCTGGTCGGACTCGCAGTATCAGCGAAGAATAGGTTCAGGAAGTCGTCGACCGGGTCCGGCTTGGCTGCGTGAGATGATTCGCCTTCACATGGCTTGAGCCAGCCCTTTACTCTTACGACATTGATGGAATATTTCGAGCCTAGCCGCAGCGGTGACTTAGCTTCTGAGCCTGTTAGGCAATGATGCCAGCATGGGCTACCGCAACCTGCCACTGACTGTTTGAGACTCTTTTCCAAATGCGCGTGAAGCGGAAATCTCCATTAGCAGGTTGATTGGCGTATCTACCAGTAATCTGGACCCGTACAGAAACAGCAACCGTGTCGATTCCGATCACTCGGACTTCTTGCTCTGAAGAGTCCAGTCTGGAAACACTAAGAGCACCTGATCCATGTGCTGATAGATCTGCTTCTTTGCCTAGGCATTGCCCCAGATGATTGGTAAAGATGAGGCTTGGAGACAGGAGTCTATCTAGCGCCTCGACATCGGAGGCCAGCATAGCTTGACGCAACTGCTCTTCCATATCCTTTATCTCACGCTCGATTTCCATGTCGGATTCTCATAATGTGCCTAACGACTAGTATCGCCCAGACTATACGTACGGTATAGCTTTGATATCGCTCATTTAGCTTTAACGCGAGCCATGGTTACTCCAAGCGCTGCACAGGGGCCTATCCAGATCGCTAAAACTACAAGCAGCAGCCTCTTGATCCTGTCCCCATACCCGTCTTCAAATTCCTGATGGGTAGCAAGGATGGTGTTCTGCTTCCTTACTGCTGCGGCATGGAATTCAAAGAACGATTCCTCTGTAAGACCTCTGCTATACGCCTGCTCGTAGTGTTCGAGGCCTGGCAGCTCGGGCAGGACAGGCATGGGTCGAGTCTGCTCTGGCCAGCTCAGGTACGTGGCGCCTGCGACCAGCGCGGTCCACATTACACAGGCAGCAAGCCAGCCCTTGAGGAAGCGGTGCATAAGCCTCCTTTTGCTCGAAACCCGTATAGCTACCCGCTCACGCTCTCTCTCAATCGATGCTACCGCTAACTCTTGATCGGACGGCATTAACAGCACCAGCCACAAGATAGCTATCGGTGCAACCAGGAAAACACTCAATAGGTAGTCGGCCATAGTTTTCCTCTAACTGAAGCGATGGTTGGCAGGTAGGTCGATACGAGCCAGCGGGTGACCTGGTTTGATCAATAGGCCGAAGACAAACACACCCGCCTGAACCGCCGCCAGACAGCCGAACGCCCATAAGAGCTGGCCCGCCTTGCGCTTAAGCAGGCGGCTGCGAGCTTCAAGCTCATTTACACCATGGCTGAGTGGATGGTCAAAGTGGCTCATACCGCCTGCTCCCGCTCCACGACATCGCCCAACAAACTACGGATGCGATCAGCACGACCAGTGAGCATGGCTTTGATTAGCAATACACCGGTACTCAGCACCACCAGCACTGCGAGTAGAGCGATCAGCACTTTCTCCAATGCTGCAAGGATCGCCAGCTTCCAGCTTTGGCTGGCCTCAAAATCAATCGCTGCCTGTGGGTATGGCTTGCTATGGACGAAGTGAGCAATGGCAGAGAGGTTCTGTGCATCAATCTCAAACAGTGCCTTTCCTTGCCTGGCGACCAGAGCATCGATGAAGCGTTTGGCAATACCGCTGTTGTAGCGATACCACTCCCTGGTTTTCTCAAACGATCCTTCTCTGACTTCTGGATGGCTGTGGTAGCGCACAATCATCTGGGCAAGCAGGTAATCAACCTGGAGCGAATCAACACTCTTACCGCTCTGGGCAATCGATTTGAGCTGATACTCCACATCCTGGGCCCGTCCCTCCTCAACCGCCGAAGTAAAGGTGACGTAGCTCGATGTAGCAGAACTTGATGGGTCATCAATGCCAAGCATTGTTGTGGCAAGCCTGGGTGCTCCCAAGAGCATGAGCGAAAAAACGGCTATCTTCAAAGCGGACGCAAGTTCTCCTGAAAATAAGCTAATGCCAGCAATCACCATACCCGAGACGCACACCGCAGGCGCGAAATAGGTGGACAGGATTTCTAGGAGCTGACCACGGATAGCCTCAATCTCAATTGAGGCTTGAAGCCCGATGCCCTGATCATGACCCGTAGTGTTGCCCACGTCCTTGAACAGCTGTGCCAGTTCTGCGGGTATGTCGATAGAGCTGATCTTGCCCAGATCTCCAAGCATCCAGCTGGCAGTCAGGGCGATCAGATAAAGAGCCAACACTGTGGCGGCTGCTTTCCACAGGAGACCTGTCTTGCTCTTGAGCCAACAGCAGCGCTCATCCAGCTCGGCCAAGCCTTGCCTGAATATCTGTGTTTGCTGATTCATACCTCACCTTCCGACTGGCTCCCGACCAGTTGTGTACGAAGGGAAGTACGCATCTGCTCAATCTGCTTCTGGGCATTACGCCGCTCACCCGCGCCCTTGCGAATGATCGCCTGAACATCCTGTACAGTCCTGATCAGCTCGTCTTGTACCTTTTGCAGCGTTTCAGGATCGATGGCCAGCCGCTGGTTGGCCTTGGCGGTGTCTACGGCATTGCGGTGCAGCAGCTCGGCATTGCTACGCAGCAGCGCATTGGTGGTGTCGTCGATCGATTGCGCCAGCTCGACGGCGTTGCGCTGCTCGTTGAGCGATACCGCCAGCATGAACTGGCGTTTCCATGCGGGAACTGTGATCTCCCGGATCGTGTGAAACTTGTCGATCAGCATCTGGTTGTTGGCCTGAATGATGCGAATTGCGGGCAGGCTCTGGTACGCCGAATGCTGCATGGCTCTGAGGTCATCGATGCGCTTGTCAAGGTTGGCAATCTGCGCGTCAAGATCCGCCAGACGTTGAAGCTGGGTAGGATCGTTATTGACGCTCTGGCGCATGTCTTCGGCCTGTGCGCGCATCTCGTTGAGCCGAAGGTGTCCGGCTGCTACGTGTACGCCCAGGAGATGATGCTCATTCTCCACGGCAGCAAACATGCTGTTCAGGGAGGCATTGCGCTCGGCAATGTTGCCTTGAGCCGTCTGCACCTCGCCGATAAGCTTTTCGATCTGCTCACGCGTGGTGTCAAAGCGAGCCAAAGCGTTGCCTCCTCGCAACTTGATTCGATTGATCAGGCCGCCAATGACCGGCAGGCGTGAGCGCTTTTGGGTGAGGCCGTTAATGTTGACCGAGCGGGCAAGGGTGACAACCTGGGAGAGCTTTTCGCCGGCGCTGTCGAGGTCCTTGTTGGTGATCTGGTCCAATAGAGGGTCTGCATAGCTGGACGTATGTGCCGCTACCTCACGCCCAAAGTTGGCCACGCTTACGAGGTCATCAAGCTTGATGGTCTGGGCAACGGTCTTGATCTGTTCGATATCCGTATCGCCAAGGCCAAGAGCGCTGAGGCTGTTGGCATCCAGCGTAAACACGGTAGCGGCATGGCGAGACTGCTGTGGCTGAATATAGGTATTCACAATGCGTGTTCTCCGTTGCTTAATGGATGCCGTCTAGGCTTTTGGAAAGGCTGCCCAGCAGGTCTTTGTGGGCACGAGTAGCCTCGGCCACCATCTCCGCGCTCATGTGGCGGGTGGTTAAAAGCGTCAGGGTGTGCTGGCGCCAGACCGGCACCAGAACGGTCACGGTCTCGTTGAAACGGTCCAGCATGTCCAGCGCCTGCGCACGGGTCAGTCGCATCTGGATCACGCTCATGTCGTGGGATGAGAGGAGGGTGGTCAGGTTGACGATCTTTCGCGTCAGGCGGTCTCGCGGGTTGTCGAACTCCCATTGCGCTTGCTTATGAAGGCCAAGTTCAGGGTTCTCGTCCAGGAACTCCCGTGCAGCCTGGATATACAGGCGTAGCCGGGCGGCCTCGTCCTGAAGGCTGACAAGAAGGTTATCCAGCGCCTTGAGCGTATCCGTGACACGCTGGGCATGGACCTGTGCCTCTTCGATCAGATCCTCAAGATTCTTGCGCGCGGAGTAGTAGCGTGCCTGGCGCTCAAGGTCCTTGCCTGTCCAACGCTCAAGCCGAGTAGGCTGTTTTGCCATCTTGCGCGGATCAGCGTCAGCGAGCCTTTCAACAATCTGGCCGATCAACCCAGCCAGTCTGGACACTGCTGCTGTTTCCATGAGGTCCGAGTAACGATCCACGCTTGAGCTGTCGATGGCGCCAGCGCCGTACTGTCCGATGGCATCGCTGTCAAGAAACAGGGAGGGCAGGGTCTCGGTCTTGATGTGCTCAACCGAGATCATGGGTAGGTTCATCTTTACCTCCAGCAGAGCCAGATTCAGTTACTGAACGCTGAGTGCCCCGTGGAGAAGACAACACCCCAACATCTCAGCCGTAGACCAAGGCTGGCAATCGAACCGGCACTTGGTGTGGCGTTAATGTTAAGGGGGTAATGTGGATTCTTATCCTCGTGGTTGGTACCCGTGCGGGTATCAACCACGAGGTTTGGTAGTAAATAATTCCCAAAAAAGGGGGAAATGGATGCAGCGCAGCGGATCGCCAAGTTAAATTTCAAGGCGAAACGGTAGGCCAATCAGAGGGAAAGGTGTGTACGCTGAAGTCCATCCAGACCATGGAATCGTTCGTAACCAGACCGACGACGGCTGGTATGTTCTCCCTGTCAGAAGCGGGGAATCTCCACGGGCATTCTTTGATGCGGCCTATGACTTCGATCCTGGCGCTAGCTATATAGCCGCCAAGGCGTACAACGATGCCTTGCGCCCATATACCGATGCAGTACGCCACTATCGAAACCAGCGCAGCGATAAAGGCCGCCCTGACCTGCCTGTCGGCATCACGCTGGCCACGCGCAAGAGTGTTAACCGGGGCGGCAAGGGCTCACAGCTGCTCTATAGCTTCAAGATATCGACCCTGAGAGGAAAGCCGGTGAATGTCTACATTGGTACCGCCAATACCTAGAAGGCAAATTTTGCCAAGGCGTTGGAGAGGGCTGTAGCGATCAGGGAAAAGAGTCGGGAGGCGTTATTGAAGCCTGCTCACACGAATACTGCCCGCGCTTGATAGCCTAGTTTCTGCCTGACTTGCATTTCACCAAACTCGTGAGAAGCTGATTTCATATCAACAGACGGAAGAGTTAGAGGAAATCAAAGTGACAACGACATACGAATCTCAGGTAATGCGAGGCATTGAGCTTTTGGAGCTTTGCCAAAAACTACAGTCCGAAAAAGATGGTGTAGACCGGCCAGATCCTCTTTCCATCGTTAAGAGTAAAACGCTTGATCAGTCCGCATTGGATGTAGAGAACGCAATTGTTTGGATGTCTTCAATCCTGAAGCTGTATCCGCAATCGCAAAAGCTGGCCGCATTGGGTAAAGAGCTTGAAGCGCAGGGAAAGATCAAGCTAGAGGCTGGAGACAGCTATAGCGAGGTGGCGCTGGACTATCTGTGTCACCAGCATGGGGTCGCTTGATTAAGGATTGGCCAATGATCGAATCAGATCTACCAGACAAGCCAGAGGATATTGCATCCCAGCAGGCAGTCTATACACTGAGAAAGACCAAGCTTGAAGTCCAGAAGCTGGAAGTTGAGATTGAAAAGTTAAGACTGGATAGCCAGAAAGCGCTCCTGGATATGCGCAAGGTATCAGGTGAGCTTAAGGAACAGCCTTGGGAAATTGTCCGTAAGTGGGTAACCGTATTTGCAGTGGGTGCAGCAGCTTCCTTTGCTGGAATGACTGCGCTGAACAAGGTACAAGAGGTTAAACATGATCAACAAGCAGCAACAGCCGCTGAAAAGCCCGTATCGGAACGAACAGGAATTTCAAACGTTCCTGGCCAAGATCGATCATCAGCAGTCCAAAAGTAGCCTGGCTCTGATTGCTAAAGCAGGCGCTGCCGGTGTAGCAATGGTGGTAGCTGGCGCTTATATGCTTCACTGGATTTCATCTTAACGATCCGCGAAAGGTAGCATATGGATGATATGGTTATGTTTGTATTTCTAGGCGTCTTCAGCGTCGTTTGGCTTGTTACTGCGATATATGAAGCTTCTAAAGCTTAACGTAGTAGCATTCTCAAATATTCAAGATAGCTTCGCATAAGAACGGTTATGTTAAATTGATATCACCTCTGCCTTCCTATCTGTTTTATAGCTAAAACATCGCCACCTTTCCTAATGCACTGTCTTCAACCCTGACTTCTGGCTGTATAGCCTAGCTTCTGCTTAGACCATACTTCCGCTGCTCGAATAGTTCCTCCACGTCATATCCGGCCTGGTCACATATGGCATTGTTGAAGTCAGCCATAACACGACGACCATTTGCTGATAATGCTTTGCGTATGCTTCAGATCTTAACTGAAACACCCATCAGGATCAGCGCTGACACTGTTTAGTTTAGATACGAAGCCTTTTTATCTCTAAAAGCTTCGTATCTGACTATAAACAATTCAGGCATTGGGCTTAACAAGCCTCATAGTCTGTGGGTCAAACTCTGCCCTGTGAACGATCTGAGGGATGACGGCCATTCCATCCAACGACGCAGCAATTATTTTTACCTTCGCTTGATCAAGTGAAGAGCTTATTGACTGACTGCTTGCAATAGCCGCGTAAAACTGCTTCGAAAATACGATGGCAGTTGAATCCTGAATTTCGTCGGGCATGCCTATGACGAACGGCACCGCTGAAAGCAGGCACTCTGCTCCATCTAAAGACTGACATGAATTTAGGACGACAAGCACTGGTGGATAATCCGTAGCGCCTAATGCCTGTTCGAGTAAAGAGAACGCAACTGCTTGGAGATCACCTTCAAAGTTGTTTACACCTAGATCGAATGCAAGGGTCTCTCTTGCTGAATGCCCTGAAAAATGAATGATATGAGGTTTTACATCATTGATGCCGTCCAAAAGATCCTGAAAAGAGGCGGCAGGCCTATAATAGATTTCAACTAGATCCCTGTATTTGGCACTGCGCAAGGCTTGCTGAACTTCTCTGAATTCGAATTCCGTCCTCAAATCAAGTAAGGGATTAGCAGCTAAGTACAATACTCTTAGTTTCTCAAGCTCTGGAGGGCGGGTATATATGTAGCGGATCTCCTTAGGCTTAGTAAGCTGGTTAACCTTGCGCTGATGCTCTAGCTCTTGGCGACGACGCTGTTCATCCTGACGTACACGAGTCGCCTGTTCTGCCCGTTCGGCGGCTATAAGCTGGCTAGTCTTCTGAGTCTGCTCCTTGCGATTCGCTGCTATCTTTTGGAGCAGGTTTGCTATCTTATGACTAGCCTCTTCCTCTTTTTTCTTCGCACGTATCGCAGCATTGGTATAGCTCTTATGCATAGAGGCAGACGAGGCTCTATTCGCAGCTGCCAACTGTTTGTTTAGACATTCCAAAGCTCTGGTTTCAATGACCTTATGATGATTTAGGTCTTTATAGAGCGCAGCTTCTTTTACTTGAAGATGATTGATAGCTCTTCGATAGTTGTCTATTTGAGACATGACCGTAGCCTCTTGACAGAAGGGTAAGGTTTTTATTTATGTGCATCCATACAGTTCTTTTGCCATCATGAAAGTTCACCCTCGCCGACCTGTCGTTGGACTCCTCTGTGTCTAAACATTTCTGCACGCTCAAGAAATGCAAATGATACATATTTCGTTATATTCGTAACGAATTATCTTGATATCGGAACAGAGTCATACCAAAATGAAACATTAAACCCAATTCGCGTAACGCATAATGGATTATCTATCCGAAGTCCTCAAGATCCTGGAAGGTGCCCTGAAAGCTAATGGCAGCATGGCAGTCAACTATGCAGGTCTTCTTGCAGATAAACTCGAACGCGATGGTGAGCGTCAACAGGCACGGTTGCTAAGAGAGCATCTGGCTCGTGCACCTAAAGCACTTGCTCACGCACAAGACGCCTCACGTGGCATCTCGCTTGGTCAGCCCCCTGTCGATGGGGAAAGTCGTCTTAATACCATCGATATCAGTCATCCCCAGCCAGACAGAGAGGCGCTTTATCTACCCAGCGCCATCAAGGCTCGCTTGGAAGAATTCATTCTTAGCGTGCAGCACCATGATCAGCTTGCTCAAGCTGGGGCCTCCCTACCCGCAAGACTTCTGGTGTATGGCCCTCCAGGTACAGGTAAAACCTTTCTGGCCCGATGGATTGCCGGAAGGCTGGGGCTTCCCCTGCTGACAGTCCGCTGCGATACCCTAGTCAGCAGCATGTTGGGTCAGACAAGTCGCAATCTTCGACGGGTCTTTGATTATGCCCAGCAAAGCCCTTCTGTGCTGTTTCTCGATGAGTTTGATGCCTTGGCTGGCGCACGAGGAAACGAGCGGGATGTAGGTGAGCTGCAGCGGGTCGTGATAGCTCTACTCCAGAATATGGATGCCCTTCCAGACAATTGCATTCTTATTGCTGCGACCAATCATGAACAGTTGCTGGATCCCGCTATATGGAGGCGCTTTGGCTTTCGTCTCCCAATGCCTTTACCTGATCTCGCATTAAGAAAGACCCTCTGGGAAAAGATGCTGGGAGACTATCTGCCAACCAAACTTGATCTCGATGAGCTGGCTAGCCTTTCTGCAGGTACTACTGGAGCATTAATCCAGCAGGTTTGCCTTGATAGTAAACGCGATGCTGTTTTCAAAGGACACCGTGTCATAGATGAAAACAATCTCTTTAGGCGTCTAGGGCTGACGCTTGCGATTGCCGAAGGCAAGCGGCTAGCTACTGTTGAGGATGAGATCAAGTGGCTAAGGCTCTGGTCACCCAAACGGTTTTCTCTTCGAGTGCTTGCAAGTCTTTATAACATTTCAACGCGGCAGGTAACGACTGTCGTCAAGGAGACCGAGTCGGATGCCTCCCAAGGAAGGAAATCGGAATAATCGACGTCAGGTCAGTGGCAATGTCGAGAACCCATTCATACATGTACCTTTCTCGGCAGGTGATCTGACGGGCTACAAGGTCAGTGGCGGTGCAAGGAAAGAATTGGTTGAGGTGACGTCAGGGTACCGTCGTCAGCTTGTACATCATCTCTCCAATGCGCACGATACACTGATGCCCACGATGGCTCGCTTTCCCGATACGCTTAGTAATATCGTGATCAAGCTGCGTGATACTGCCATCGCCAAGAGTCATCGTCCTACTGAACTGGCTACACGGGCTGGTCTTCTTCCCGCAGGACAAGGTCGGCTGGATGAGATGATCGTGGGTGGCCGAGAGGTGAACCTGGAACTATTGCGACAGGTTATTCTTCAAAATAACACGAAAGCAATACGTGCCAACCTGAGCGCTATAACCAGTTTTGAGGCTTGGACACAGGCCCGCCGCAATCCAGAAGGGGTTTCGGCACTTAAGGCACGCGGCTCTGCGTTGCTGCATGTCTTCCATTACATCTCACAGGACGCATCAGAGTTTGCATTGGAAGGTGTGATTCAGATGCTGGATGTTGCAGGTATAAGATACTCGCTTATACGTCAGCACCGTGGACAACCGTTGTTGCATTTGCACCAGCTACATGATGTTGCCAGAGCGGAGTTGGAGAATAGCCTGTCTCATCCAAGCATCCGTAGTGTAATCGCTGAACCCATGTATGGGTCCCCCGCACACGCAGGCATAGCCCCAACCGTTTTTGCGGTACCATTAGTTCCCGCCCCCGCGCCTGAATTACCTGTCGTGGGTGTATTTGATACAGGCGTCTCGCCTGGCGCTGATGCCCTTACGCCATGGATCATAAGCCAGGATCGCTATGTCCTTCCCCCAGATACTGACCATGTTCATGGGACAGCTGTTGCCTCACTGGTGGCCGCGGGCAGTATTCTTAACGATAGCCATGAGTTGTTTCCGGTAGCAGGTTGTCTGGTACATGATGTAGCGGGACTTGAAGTAACTGGGCAAAGCTTCTCTGTACTTGAGCTCAGGCTGCGTGAAGCATTAACTGCGAGACCTGACATTAAGGTATGGAACATCTCCTTTGGCAGCGAGGTGCCTTGCAATGATCAGGAGTTTGGTGTTTTCGCCCGTGCGCTGGATCAACTAAGCGATGAATTTGGTGTGTTGTTTGTTGTTGCCGCTGGCAATTATATAGACGAGCCGCGCAGGGGTTGGCCTGCAGAAACAGGCCTTGAGGATCGCGTCTCTGACCCGGCCGACTCGGTCCGTGCCCTGACCGTAGGCGCTATAACCCACCTTGAAGGGCCAGATACACTGGTATCCATCGACTCCCCCGCCCCTTACTCACGGCGCGGACCAGGTCCCCTCTTTTCTCCCAAGCCGGATGTTGTACATCTTGGCGGTGGGGTACATGCACCTTGGCAGTCTGGAGACTCCAGTATTGCCATCCTGCAGCCCGACGGAGGTCTGGGCCGTCTATTCGGGACAAGCTTTTCTGCTCCCATCGCCGCAGGAATGGCTGCACATACCTGGAGTGCGCTGTCGGGAGGTAATCAGCTCAATCCTACACCCTCGCTGGTAAAAGCCCTGTTGATTCATGCTGCCCAACTCTCTGGTGACGGCTTCTCGCCGCTAGAACGCCGCTATTATGGGGCGGGACTTCCACGAGATGTTTTGAGCACGCTTTACGACAGTGATGACAGTTTTACGTTGGTCTTTGATGCAAAACTCGAAGCTGGTGCATACCGCTGGAGAAAGGCGCCCTATCCTATCCCTGATGTCCTGATACAGAACGGCAAGTTTCGTGGCGAAGTAATCATTACCGCAGCCTATTCGCCTCCGCTGGATTCAAGTGCAGGTGCTGAATATGTTAGAGCCAACGTTGAGATCAGCTTTGGGCTGCTCGATGGAGATGCGATCACCGGTAAGGTTCCTATGGATCGAGAGCCGGGGATAGATACCCTTGAAAAAGCGCAGATAGAGCATGGCGGCAAGTGGTCACCTGTAAAGATCCATAGGGCCCGCTTCCCAAAAGGTGTAAGCGGCGAAAACTGGGCACTGCAGGCACAGTGTTCATTGCGGACATTCGAGCCCAGGCTAGAAGAATCGCTGAGTGTAACGATTGCAGTAACCCTAAGGGCCCTGGATGGCAACTCCGCCGTACACAGCAGTGGTCTGCGGGCTCTTATGAATACGAACTGGGTCAGTCAGCAACTTCCAGCCAGAGTGCCTGTTACTACCTGACCACAACTACTGCAACCTGAAAGGTCGAGGCGTGAACATGAGAAGATTTGCGATTCTGCGAAACGCAGGGATCACAGCAAGACCCCATAGCGGCAGTCCCAGAAAACTCTCTGCAGCACGGTCAGAACTGACTTTCGAGCGACTGCCTGAAAAAGCATTTGCCGAAATGCTAAAGGATCCCTCGGTAGATCGTATCTGTCCCGTCATGCCAACCAGGCTCATCAAGCCTATGGAAGGCCAGGTCAATAAGACCAGCCAGTCCTGGGGACTTGAGGTCACTGGTGTGGATAGATCTCCTTATTCCGGGAAAGGCGTCAAGGTTGCCGTACTGGACACAGGAATCGAACGAGACCATCCTGCTTTTGCCGGCGTTAATCTGATTGAACAGGATTTTACCGGGACGGGTAATGGGGACCATCAAGGCCATGGTACTCACTGCGCAGGAACAATCTTTGGCCGTGACATTCAAGGCAAACGGATCGGTATAGCTAGAGACGTTGAAACAGCCCTAATTGGTAAAGTGTTAAGGAATGACGGCTCTGGTGAGTCAGAGATGGTCTTTAATGCTATGCACTGGGCTATGGCTCAAGGTGCCAATGTAGTATCCATGTCCTTGGGCTTTGACTTTCCTGGGATGGTTGCCGCAATGGTTGCCGAGGGCTGGCCTGCTGACTTAGCCACCTCCACCGCCTTGGAAGCCTATCGGGGCAACATGCGTATGTTTGATGCCATCATGGGAATGTATAGAGCACAGGCACCGTTTAGTGGCTCACCACTAGTCATAGCGGCGGCTGGCAACGAAAGCAGACGCGAAATCAATCCAGAATACCGTATAGCCGTCTCGCTTCCTGCTGCCGCGGACGATGTCATTTCGGTCGCAGCTATTGGGCAGGCGGAGCAAAAGCTTACGGTCGCGCCATTTTCCAACAGTCTCGCTACAGTCTCCGCGCCGGGCGTTGATATCGTGTCTGCTGGATTACAGGGAAGCCTTTTGTCTCTAAGCGGAACAAGCATGGCGTGCCCCCATGTGGCAGGCATCGCGGCACTTTGGTGGGAGCAGGTACGTACTACAGGCAAGACGCCAAGCGCCACCAATATCAAGGCGATGCTTTTAGCCCATACCAGCAGGGAAACCTTTGGGACGGAGGTAGACGAAGCTGATATAGGTCAGGGAATGGTCATGGCGCCGCTTTGAGCCAGATGGCCGCGGATTAGTCCTGCGGCCGTTATCTCCTTACTTTGGTATCCGGCCATAGCACTTACTGGGCAGCCAGTTCTGTTGCGGTCCGCTCTAGCCGATAAAGCGTATTAAGGCTCAGAAACTCGACCAGATCCGCTTCCAAGTCAGACTCCATTTCATTATGAGCCCGCCTGTTTCTAAAGGTCTTAAAGATGCTGATAAACATCTCGGCTCGCCCCTCCTGCTCGCTTTTATCCATATCAGGCCATCCTAGGACGGCCCCTGCTCCGCGAAAGGCCTGTGTGAAAAGCTCTGCACCAGACTTGGAACGACCGGACCTTCGCTTGACAATAACCTCCAGCCGCGCAAATCCCTGCAGCAGTATTGCATTCGGATCCCTAAAAAAATCCAATGCCAGATCACTAATCCGATCATCTATCAACGCATAAGGCATGACAGGCTCAAAGGCTCTCAAGACCTGTCCCGATGTTCGACCATGCATACCAGCGTCAAAGATGTATTCATGCAGGCGTGTAGGGCGCACCTCGACCACAGCATCGATTTCCTTGATGTCCTTTGAGGTCAAAGAGGCTGCTACGATCCTGTCGATGATCCTTGAGGAGACCACATGTTCATCAACGTGAAAGCCAAAAGCGTCTAGGAGAAGTAAAGCTGAGGCTAGTGCTCGTGGCCCTTCTCCCAGATAACCCGAGGTAAAACCTGGTCTGATAGCGATAAGTTCATCGATTTCAGTCGTTATCAGAAAGGCGTGGCGAGGAGCGCTTACCAACTCAGTCAGCAACCTTACCCGACTAATAGCTGTTTGCTGCTGCAGGAGTGTACGAAGAGCGTTCAGGCACGGCTGAGAATTAACGGTGCCCAGATATTGAGGACCCTCATAAGGTTCCTTAATAAATCTTTCCAGCATGGTACGACTGTATCCTATCCATGAATGATTTTTTAATAGATCAGTATTTGGTGATGTGGTGGTTTGCTTACTGCTTAGTGTTACTTACAGTGTATAAGTGCGGCTGTGATAAGAAGGCTCATTGAGGGGAACGAGCTAAACTTCATTAAGGATGTCCCGCTAAATGCAATCGTGGAAGGACGCGCTGCACGCTATAACGCTGACCTAACTAACACGTCTCTATCAACAGGATTGAATCGCCCCTAGTTTCCTAGACACCTCTAAGCCTCATAATGAGGCCCGTTAGGAGGTGCCATGAGCAAGCAGCGT
>NZ_WOEJ01000034.1:0-12355 GCF_019400845.1 Pseudomonas sp. MAG002Y
ACATTGGGTAAAACAGCAGACGCGCTTTACTGGAGCTATAACGTGACTGATGAGATCCAGCCGGAATGGGTACATGAGGCGGAACTCAAACCAGTATTAGAGCCTCACGCAGAAAAATAAAAGCCAAACTACAGCCGTTTTTATCGTCTGACGTACGCCGTGCATAAGTAAGCTGATGATATCGCCATGCGCATCACGTAGGCATAAGAAGAGTTGTCTTACAATCTTCAAGCCCCATGGCCCCGGCTCCTTCAAATAGCTCACATTGACCAACTCTATGGTGCCTAGGCTTAGTGTTAGGTTTGTGTATTTTGACCTGTAGATATCAGAGATGAAGAAAACCAGAAGTGTAACGACGCTCAAAAAGTGGGAAGGTCGTTTGGTTGTGGATTTGCCAGTAGCCTTTGCAAAACAGCTTGAACTGGCTGAGGGCGACGCTTTGGTCCTAGAGCTGGACCAGATGTCCTTACAGTTAAGGCCCGCTATAAAACCGAATATAGAATTACCAGAAGCCGTCAAGCCCATAATCCTCAAAGCCCCAAGGCTGGCTGAAATAGGTTCCTGGCAGGATAAAACCAGAGGTTAGCGCTCGATAGAGTCACCCCTCCTCTATCCGGAATGTGAGTAGCTCATCAGGCAATGACCTGATATAGAGCCGGACGTGTTCAAGGGGAGATACGCTGTTGAGAACAGCGAAGACATGATAGCGTTCGCTTCTAGACAAGCGCTTTAGTAGATGTTTAGCCGTTACGGCTACCGCCTTGTCTGTCTGATGAATTTCAGCGGCAAGGCCAAGCGCCAGGATGGCATCAATGAACTTCAATATTGCTCCTCATAGCAGCTTTCTCCTCTGAACATCTTTGATCTGCGATGCGGGATTTTAGCTGATCAGTTTCTTGATACGGCTGACCAGTTTTTCAATGGCAAAGGGTTTGGTCATGATTTCCATACCGGCCTCCACATGACCATTTCCTATCACTGCATTCTCGGCGTAGCCAGTAATAAACAGCACCTTAAGGTCGGGCCTAATGGCTCGCGCAGCATCAGCCAGCTGCCGCCCATTCATTCCCTCAGGCAACCCTACGTCGGTGACCAGCAGATCAATTCGCCTGGATGACTGCAAGACCTGGAGCGCCGCCTCACCATCACCTGCTTCCAAGGCTAGATAACCATGGTCATTGAGCACCTCGATGATCAACATCCGAATGGCTGGCTCGTCGTCTACAACAAGAATTGTCTCCCCTGTATGAGCCTGCAGCGCTTCCACAGGCTCAAAGGTGGGATCGGTTTCTTGCGCATGACCATGGTAACGTGGAAGGTAAAGACACATCGTGGTGCCCATACCCAGTTCCGAATAGATACGCACCTGCCCTCCGGACTGCCTGACAAAACCATATACCATCGACAGACCCAGGCCCGTGCCCTCTCCTACGGGCTTAGTCGTAAAAAAGGGGTCGAACGCCTTGGCTATCACTTCGGGTGACATTCCCGTACCGGTGTCGGTTATAGACAGGGCAACATACTGTCCTGCAGTCATGTCATAGTGAATTGACGTATATTCATCGATCCATTTATTAGCGGTTTCGATCGTAATGCGGCCGCCCTCAGGCATCGCATCGCGGGCGTTGATGCAAAGGTTGAGTAATGCACTCTCAAGCTGACTGGCATCGACCAGGGTTGGCCATAGTCCGCCCGCCGCTACTGTCTCAAGGCTGATATGAGGGCCAGTGGTACGCCGGATCAGTTCATCCATACCAGCGACGAGTCGATTCAGGTCGGTTGGCTTGGGGTCAAGCGTCTGGCGACGCGAAAAGGCCAGCAGTCGATGGGTAAGAGCCGCTGCTCGCTTGGTGGCACTCTGAGCGATGTGAATATAGCGATCAAGCTCCGTCAGGCGCCCCTGCTGCACTCGTGCATTGAGTAACTCCAGTGAACCCGCGATACCGGTCAGGAGGTTGTTGAAGTCATGAGCCAGCCCACCGGTAAGCTGTCCCACCGCCTCCATCTTTTGCGATTGGCGCAGCTGCTCTTCCGTACGCTGCAGCGCTTCCTGACTCTCTCGTTCTGATTGGATATCTCGACCCACCGCATGAAGAAACTGCTCATCGGGCACTGCCGTCCAGGACAGCCGCCGATAGCTGCCATCCCTGTGCCGATACCGATTTTGAAAACAGTGGACAGGCATTCCCATAGCCAGCTCCGCCATGGCAGCCGCAGTTGATTCGATATCATCCGGGTGAACATAGTCTGTCAGCGAACCACCCAGCAGCTCCTGCTCGGACCAGCCTAATATCGCGGTCCAGGCTGGGTTGACTGCAACGATAGTGGCGTCAAAGCGTGCGACCAGCATAACGTCTGTGGACAGACGCCACATGCGATCACGCTCTTGCGTGCGTTGCTCAATGCGTAGGGCAAGCGTTGCGTTTAATTCACGTAACGCCTCCTCGGCTTTCTGCTGGCTGGTGATATCAGTATTGGTTCCAAACCAGCGCTCAATCTGTCCCGCAGCATCATAAATGGGCACCACACGAGTCAAAAACGGACGAAATATCCCATCATGCCCTCTAAGGGGAAACGTCATATCAAAGGGCTGACCCGTCTTGAGCGAGTGGGTCCAGCCCTCAACCACCAGAGGGAGCACACTGGGATCATGGACTGTTTTCCATCCCCATCCCTGCATGGAGGCAAAGCTCGTTCCGGTGTACTCATACCAACGCTGGTTGAACCAGTAGATTTCCCCATCAGGGTGGGCCATCCAGCAAAGTGTAGGAATATAATTGGCCAGTGTTTCAAACTCAAGGGCTTTTTCATGCAGTAGGGCGCTGGCCTGATCGCGCTCCTTCTCCAGTGCGCGCTGGCTCTCAACATCGATAAGCACGCCAGGAAAGCGATGAGGGGTACCGTCTGATGCATAGTCGACACGCCCATTGGCTTCAATCCAGTAGTACTGACCGTCACGGCGTCTAACGCGGTACTGATGAGCGTAATTGCCTCCACGGGCAATACTCGTGTTGACGGCCTCGATTAAACCAGGCTTGTCCTCAGGATGAACCGTCGCGATAACCTGCTCCAGGCTTAAGCCCTTGCGTCCCAGAGCTGGATCGATTCCAAAGCTGTGAGCAAAGGCCTCATCCACGGTGAATCGATCGCAGGTCAGATCCCAAACCCAGGTCCCGATAATGGCGCCTGCGGACAGGGCCAACTGCACACGCTCGATGTTATCGCGTGCCAGTGCTTCGCTTTCACGTAACCGGCGAGAGATTTCGGCGCGTTCGGTAATATCAATTTCAGCTGCGACCCCACCCAGAAGTGTTCCGTCGCTGTCATAGATTGGAGCTGCGTTATTAAGAAACTGACGCCGCCCGCTTCCATCAAAGCGCTCACATTCGACCAGTTCATCCTGTACGGTCTCGCCGCGAAGCAGGGCACGTGCCATCGCCCACTCCTCGGTACGGATACGCTCGCCGCTTTCAGGCCTGTAACCGACCCACTGATCGTATTGGGTCCAATCAACGGTTTTAGGCGCAATACCCCACAGTTTTTTGTTTGCCGCGTTGGTACGCAGGATGTGTCCCTTGGCATCGGCAATGATGACCCCTATGGGCAAGGCATCAAGCGTTGCGCCCAGAAAGGCCTCACTGCGCCTCAAGCGCTCCTGGTTATCATGACGATGGGTTACGTCCCGGTAGAATACAGCCAACCCATCCGAGACAGGATAGGCTCGCATGTCAATCCAGCTGACTCTGCCATCAGGCCAGGTATATTGATGCTCATGAGCAACAGGCCGCCGCTCGGTAAGAGCCTGCCTGTACAACACCTCTATTCGGGGGGAGGCAGCAGGATAGGCTTCCCCATGTTTCATGCCTACCAGCTGCTCCAGGGACCGGCTCTCCATCTTGAGTGCTTCTGTGTTGAGATCCAGGATACGCAAATCCTGATCAAGCAGGAGAAACGCTTCACCCATGTTGTTGAGAACGCCCTGAGACCGGTCGCGCTCAACACGCAGTGCACGTTCAGCCGCATCGCGCTGACGTGCTGCCAGTATCTGCTCGGTCGTTTCGATAACGAAAGCAATTACGCCTACAGGCGTTCCGCTTTCATCCAGAATGGGTGAGTAATCAAGGTTCATCCATACCTGCTCAGGCTTACCATGCCTATGCAGCGTAAGCTCCTGACTCTTGTAGGACAGGGTACCGCCAGCTAATCCCACACGCATGACATGATCACTAAAGTCGGCTACTTCAGCCCATCCCTCTCTGACCTTTGAGCCAAGCAGTCTAGGGTGATTACCGCCTGCAAACCCAGAATAGGCATCGTTATACAGCATGATGCCGTCGTCCCCCCAGAGAAGCACGATGGGTACGGGTGAAAGGAGAAGGGTATTAACAGTTGTCTTCAGGCATTGGGGCCACGACTCTATAGGCCCTAAGGGTGTTGCTGCCCAGTCATAAGCGCGGATTAACCGGCCTAGCTCACCACCGCCCTGGGTTATGGCCTGCATCTCAGGGGCGGTAGTTAGCGTTCGGGCGTCCACGTCAGTTTCCTTGAGCGGTTTATCACATGAAAAAGATGGGCTCAAGGCAGGCGGGATGCCTGATCCTGCCAGCAACATTGAGGGTGGCATATGATATTTGGGCGACGTTAGGCTTTCCAGTTGAGCAACCGCCTGAACGTCGGATTTTTTCACAATGCTTAAAAAATACAGAATGTACAGGGAAGTGGTCGGCCGGTTTATTCTCACGAATAGATTTAGTTAAGCACATCAGCGCTCAAGCAGTACCCAAGGTAAGCCGGACCAGCCAGGCGGGGGCACCTGCATCTAACACTATGATAGTGACCCGGCCCTTTAGCCCTTGTTTGTGTCTACGCGCTGTGCCTCGACGTGTCGATAAGCCCTTTCACAACAGCGGTGAGCTCGGCCATATCAAAGGGCTTAGTCAGTACATGATCAAAGAGATCTCCGTGTTCACGAGCCATATGGGCATGGGCACCTGTCATAAGCATGACAGGTATTTTGGCAGTCCTGGACTGTCCCCTTATAGCCTTTGCAAGGTCACGCCCATTCATGACCGGCATCATGAAATCGGTAATAACCAACTCAGGCGCCTGTTCCGCCATAATTTCCAGCGCGACTCGTCCATTGCCGGCCTGACGCACCTCATAACCTTCCTCTTCAAGAGCTAGAGCGAGTACTTCCGTAATCAGGAACTCGTCATCTACTACCAGAACCATCGTCATGGGTTAACGATCCTCCACTGACGAAGTCAGGTATTAGGAACAGAAGAGGACTGCTTATCCTTCTCGTTGTTTTTGTGTCTAGCAACCAGGCTTACACCGCCGGCACCTATAGTGATCAATTTTCTGGACCGATCAAAAGCACTGTTTCTGAGCTTGAGAATTGAGAAAACCCCTTCAAACTCATCGTCCCTTTCATCAAAGTGTATCGTGAAAAGATTGTCGGCCAGGCTACAAAGTTCCGGGGATGAAGTACTGATATCACTGCTTAAGAAGCCGCGAATCTCCCAGGTACCATATACGGTCACATTCATGCGCCGCAGCTCGTTAAACAAGGCACCAAAAAACTCGATCAGCCGAGCCTGCTCAATGGCTGAGCGTGCCATGGCGCCCAGGCTGTCTATAAACACCCGTTTGGTATTAGAGTCTCGAACGGCCTTGAGCAGCTTATAGCCCACACTATCGAGCTGGAGCTCTGTAGTGGATTGCCAGCAGATCCTGACGATGCCGGCATCTACCGCGGCCTGAAGATCCAGGTCAAGCGCCTGAGCCTTTTGGGTAAGCTGATCTGGCGTTTCATAAAACCCAAAGAAAAGTCCGGGCTCGTCAGCTGTGCTTTGCAGAATAAAATTCAGGCCTAGCGTGGTTTTGCCACTACCTGATGGCCCAAGAATCAAGGACACTGATGATCGATGAAGCCCGCCTGACAGGGCCTCGTCCAGCGCATAAACGCCTGAACAAATCTTCTCTGCTTTAGGCTTTCCTAAAAGCGGTGGAGTGTTCAGATACGCTTCCAGCCGAGGATAAACCGTAACGCCCTGATGATTGATCTGATATTCGTGTTCACCCGGTATGGCAGCTGAACCCCGGGACTTTCGCACACTGATCCGGCGTATGGAACGCACCCCCAGGTGCTGCTCCTCCATCAGAATCATACCATCAACCATGGTTAGCTCAGGGCTACCTTCGTCCAGAGTGGCACCTGTTAAAAATAACAATGTGCAGCCGACAAATCCTGCATGGGCTTGCAGCTCAGCAATGAATTTCTTGGTGTCCAACGGTGTTTCAGCCCTGCTGCGGGCATTAAGCAGACCGTCTACGATAAGCAGTGATGTCTTGCTTCGAATGATTTCGCGGCGTAGTAGCTTAATAACGGCATCAAGCCCTTCGCTGGACAACGTATCAAAGGCGCTTAGATACTCGATGTCTGAGCCTATCAGGTTGCCATCAAAGAAATCCATCGTAGACAGGAAGCCAAACATCCGATCATGCGATTCGGACAGCAGCGTTGCGTAGATGACATGACCACCCTGCCTGGCATGATGGAAGGCAATTTGATTGGTTAGGATGGTTTTGCCAGAACCAGGCCGCCCCTGTATCAAATAAGACGCGCCCGTAAAGAGTCCTCCACCAAATAATGAGTCCAGCCCTTCGATACCGGTTTTAAAGCGCGCTAATTGATTCAATCTCATCACCTTCAATGTCCTTTTTGAGGACCCTACACAGACTGCAATACCTTACCGGCCAACTGCTTGCCCTGATCAACATAACCTGCGTTTGCTTTCGCAACGCTGATTTGATCATTATTGTGCCATTGATTAAGTGTCGCGTCGTAGAACTGTGCCACCGTCATTGATGAGAAATCGGTCAGCTCTGAGCAAAACTGAGCCTAGCAAGTAACACGATAGCTAAGCGAGTGGACGGGACAGTTTGAGAAAGGAAGGCATAAAAGGATCCTTACGAGAAAGACCTTTTATGCCCGAGCGGCTACTAACGGAGGGAGCTTTGGCCGCTCTCTCGATCCGAGGGCCGCGACAGCCTGAGAGTAGAATCGAGAGCAGGCATCATACGAGAACCTCAGGGCCTGTGCAATTTGGGTGGGAGCCCATCTCCATTACCAGGTTGATGCTCCCAAAGATAATCCAGTGATGCGAAGCCCCATACCTCGGGTGATTCACGGCTCATGATGCGGTCATAGCCTTTCTGAGCCTGCAGGTCTACTATTTCTACAGGAATATAGGCATTGCGTGTAACTGAGTAAAACACTTTTATTCGAGGCATCAGCAGCTGCTCGCGCTGCTCAAGAACTACTGCCAGGCGGTTACTTTCCAGGCGTACCAGTGATCCAACCGGATAAATGCCAACAGCTTTTACAAAGGCCTGAAAAACGTGAGGGTCGAAATGCCCTTTCCACTCGGCCATACGCTTGATCGCGTCAGCTGGATTCCAGCCTGTCTTGTAGGGGCGATTGGAGGTAATGGCATCGTAGACATCACACACCGTAGCAATGCGCGCCATCAGGCTTATCTCTTCCCCAGCAAGTCCATGAGGGTAGCCGCTGCCGTCGTATTTCTCATGATGATGATGACATACATCGATCGTGGTCTCGTCGGCCTGCCAGGCCGTGAGGATGCGCCTGCCCGCGTCGGGATGGCCACGCATGACTGTGAATTCTTCGTCTGTAAGCTTGCCGGGCTTGTTTAGTACATGAAGAGGCATCGCCATTTTGCCAACATCGTGAAGGAGTCCAGCCAGACCGGCCTGTCTTGTTTTGGATTCATCCAGCCCCAGCACTTTGGCAGTGGCAATCATGAGTGCAGAAACGGCAACTGAATGCAGATAGGTATATTCATCAGATGTTTTTAGTCTTGCTAGACTGATGAGTGCGTTAGGGTGGCGCACCACGGAAAGTGAGATGTCCTTCACCAGATCCATGGCATCGCCCATTTCAACAACGCGCCCCATCCGTGCATCTTCCAGCATGCATTTGACTGCCGTTTTGGCACTATCACACAGCTGCCTGGCTCGTTCTATCTCTTCAACCATCTCGACCTGAATCGGTAACGGCGTGATTTCAGGCCTTGTCTGAAATTGTGGATCGACATCATGACCTTGCGCCAGGTCGATCCACAGGCTCTCGACATTGCTTTCAATAATACGCTTGAGCTCATTGGGTGTACGAATAACAAACCCACCCTGCCAGAAGGGATGATCAGCCCGTGGCGTGCAGAATTCCTTCACATACATCCCCAGACGAGCCTGATCTATCGGGATGCGCTTAAGCATAGGTGCCTCCAGACATCAGATGCTATCTTGATTTATAGGTCTGCTTTACCGTTCCTTTAACTGGTGGGCAAACCGGCCTACCGAGTCTACGACTAACCGTGCGCCGTCCTGAATCTCTACAATGACAGCACCTGCCTGGCTGGCAAGTTCAAGCCCTGTTTCCGCTTGCCCCTTGCTAACCGCCATGACGTTTACCGCCTCGCTGGCCAACTGATTGTTGCGCTGAACAACATTGACGATTTCCTCGGTTGCCTTGCTTGCTCGACCTGCCAACTGACGCACCTCATCCGCAACAACCGCAAACCCCCGCCCCTGCTCCCCTGCCCGTGCAGCTTCAATCGCTGCGTTCAAGGCAAGCAGATTGGTTTGATCAGCAATTCCACGAATCGTTTGAATAATGGTGCTGATCAGCTGCGACTGCTCATTCAGACCCTGAATACCCCTGGACGCTTCGGTAAGGTTAGAGACGACGTGATGCATGACGTCCAGTGTCTGCTGTACAACACGGGTACCTTCCTTGGCGCTATGATCTGTCTGCTGGGAGGTGTTGTAGGCGATCTCGGCCGCTTCAGCCACAGCCAGCTCCTGGTTAACCTGCTCGGTGACGTCAGTGGCGAACTTGATCACTTTGTACAGTCGATTACAGGTATCCAGTACAGGATTGTATGAGGCTTCCAGCCAGACTGTATCACCATAGCGGTCGACACGCTTGAAGCGGCCTGCCACAAACTGGCCTTCATTAAGCCGCTTCCAGAATGCTGCGTATTCCTGGGAGTAGGCTTCTTCTGGCAGACAAAAAAGCCGATGGTGCTTTCCCTGAATATCGGCAAGCGTGTATCCCATACGGCTCAGGAACTTGTCGTTGGCGGTTAGCACCGTACCGTCAAGATTGAACTCAATGACTGCCGAGGAGCGAAGCAGTGCATTGATAACGCTCTCCTGTTCCTTGGCTTTCTCCATCGCCGCGGTTACATCGCTGGCAAGACACAGGTAGGTATCAACCCTGCCCTCCGCGTTTCGGATAGGACTCCACACCGTACGCAGCCAGATTTCGGCGCCGTCCTTGCGCCTGAAACTGTAAGCACCACTGTTATGCTGATGGTTTGACAAGGCTGAGGATAAGCGTTGGAACTCGTCAGAATGTGTGGAAGGAAAAAGCAAATCCTTGGACTGACCTACCAGCTCATGTTGGCTGTAGCCCAAGGCCGAAAGCATGTTGTCATTGATAACGGTAATGATGCCACGACCATCAAGACGCAGGGTCAGCATTTCTGCCTCTACTGACTCGCTTACACGCTGGCGAGCCGCTAACTCAGCCTTGAGCCTAGCATTTTCCTGCTTTACACCCGAACCAAACATGATGAGTCCCACAAAAGATTTTATTTGTTATCTGGTTCGGCACAAGTCATGGCTTCTTGAGCGTACCGGCGACAGAAGGTACGCCTTTACTCAGGTGGGTCTAGCGTTTGCTGTTATAAACCATTGATTTGCTATAGAGACCGCCCATTGTTAGGTTAAAGACTTTCACCTGTGGGAAAGATACTTCCAAAGAAGACCACTTATAGAATGCTCTACGGGACTCTGCGCTCTTTTGGCGAATGGGAGAGCTTTTACCGTACCTATAAATCACTTATTTGGGCAGCGTCTGATCCGATAAATGACACTGATAAAAATTTGAATAGTATTGCCAAGAAGGAGCTGAATACAGCCCCATGAGGCATGCTGCTGATAACTTGATCTATATCTCAGCAAGTGAGCGGCTTGATCTATGAGGCTTGATTAATAACGGTGCAGCCCCAAGATTCTCGTGTAACGTGTTTGACGAGTCCTTTCATGCCCCGTGTAATAACTTCACCTCAAAACATACCAGATCAGCAAGCAGTAGATTCCTATAATAAACAGCTCTTTGGAACACCGAAGGAGCGACTTGATTTCTATCGCAAGGAAATTCAGTTCGAAACAGGAATCCTGTCCGACAGGACCAACGCATACCTGGGCGCTCAATCATTTCTTGTCATTGCCTATGCATCTGCCATGGCCAACCGTAGTCCAGAGTGGGGGCACCTTTTCACGCTTGTTGTTCCTGCAGCGCTTGCCCTGCTAGGTATCCTAAGCTCTCTAAATGCCTGGCCCGGTATACGTGCCGCATATCTGATTATTCAACACTGGCATTTCAAGCAGGCGCAGTTGTTGAATAGCGACCCTTTCACCGGAAACTCTTATGATGATGTTCCGCTGTTTAGTGACAAGGAGTCAGATCCCAGTCACTTCCGAAAGTCATTAATGTTTAATGTACGTTCGCCTATCTTGTTTGCAGCATTCTGGACAGTGTTGGGAGTTTTTTCTATCTGGCTACAGTTATCCCATAGTGCTTAGAGGATAAACTGATCCTGATTGAGCTTGAAAGGAAGATCGAAGACAGAATGGATGGTTGGTTATTGTCGTCTTCAATGACATGGCTGCGCTTTGTGCTCGAAAAGGCATGTTGAAAACGAAATATGATTTCACTTTCTCATGGACGCGTGGACTTGGCTCACGATCCTGCCAGTCGTGATAACCGCAGGCGGAAACCTTCACATCAGTTGCACTAGGTACTCATTGCGGCAGCGCTGGATCACCGTGTACCGCTCGATGACTCCCTGGCAAAGTACGCTGCCGCGTCTCTCAAGAGTCACGTTCCTCAGTCACTCTGGCCAACTCGCGCTTAAGACGGGCAAGCACCTCATCTGGCGGGCTTCCTGTTCCAGAAAAGGTTTTCTCTCTCGAGCCCGACGACTGAGCAGATTTGGCGAATTGACAATTTCCTGGCCCATATGCCGGAAACTAGCGTCAGAGCGACATACCAGTTCGATCGCATCCCGCTCCTCGCTTGAAGCTTACGCCAGCTTAGATAAAGGCTTTTACAAAGCATTCGTCGAGTGGTACTACCTTGAACCCAAGGTAGGCTGATGTCTGATTGCATCATTGGAGTAGCTGCGCTATAGCATTATGATGTTATCCGCTGACAGAACATTCCTCATTAAGGACGCATGCAACGTGGGCGATACTCCTAACCCTTTTCACTATGTCATTGCTCCAAGAACAGATGCCGAGCGGCTGGAGGTTGAAGCCTGGCTACTGGCTGATCAGCTGCTTAACGTCCTGAATGACGGGCAGCCAAGAGCCTTTCAAAGGCGCGACCAGATAAGATGGCAGATCGAAGGCTTCATGAATGTTTTGCAAGCGCTGCAGACTCCAGAATCGTCACGGATTTATATAGCGATGCAGGAATTGACGATACGTATGCGTCAGCAGAGTGTTGCTGAGTTTAATCAGGCAGCCAAACTGTACACCCGAAAACAGCTGACTCCGGAATAGTTTCTTCAGCACTCTTGCACCTGCTCCAGGCATTCGCTACGCCTAGATGTCTGCTTTAACCAGGCTTGGCTGCTTTTAAAGAAAGGCAGGCAACGGCTTGATAAGCGGCTCGTAGTCCACCAGGGATGACTGAATGGTTTCCATCAGCAGCGGCCAGTGCACCATAGCTGAATGAAAATGTTGTACCGCCTGAACGTCAAGGTATTGAAGGCCCTGTAGGTCAAAGCTCCTGGCCAAATTATTGACGTCCTCACGGGTATCCAGGTGATGAGTAATGACGTCGAGGGCTTTAGAAGTATTCATAGACATACCAAACGATAAGCTAGAGAAATAAGAACGTTATTGCTGCTTGGTCATAAGCAAGTGATATGCCATATCAAAAGTCAAAAAATAGTCAAAAGAAGCGCAAGGAAAAGACATAACCCGCTGAGAAACATCAGCACAAGGTCTAAAGGATCCCAGCTGTCCATATCAGTTATCAGTTATCAGTTATCAGTTGTATCAGTAATATCTGGAAATTTTTGAGTGTTATCTAACGAAGTAGCGGATCAATGACCTGTTTCGCTCATGCTGAGCACTCTGGGATCAACTCGCGATAGGCTAGTAAAACGCTATACCTGTGAATCGCCCCTAGTTTCCTAGACACCTCTAAGCCTCATAATGAGGCCCGTTAGGAGGTGCCATGAGCAAGCAGCGT
>NZ_WOEJ01000035.1:0-11260 GCF_019400845.1 Pseudomonas sp. MAG002Y
CAGGGGCTTGTCAACTACCGCTTCCCTCTTTCCGCTTCTGCCAGACCGGAGGCCTGACCCTGACTAAACAGCTAAGCCATTGATATACAAAGCTTTTTGCCGTTCCATTGCAGCGGAAGTGGGGCGCATTATAGGCCCCTCCGCTCACAGGTCAAGCTTTATTTGAACATCTTGGATAAGCGTTACGCAGAGAACTCTTTAAGAAAGAAGTCTAGATAGTGTGCCTCGATAGGTGCATGAGGTGCGAGGCATTTCACAAGAGTAAGACGGAATGCTCTACCACAAACGATTGAAGCTGACTCAGTTCTAATTTTGAAGCCGCTAAAAGGAACGGCTTTTAAACCTATCAGTCATTACCCTAGCTGCTATCTACCAGAAATGCTTAGCGCATAGAGAGCAGCTGGTTGATGAATTTACAAATACAGGGTTTCTAAATGGCTTTTTTCTCAAACAAAAGCAAAGTGGTAAGCATTAACGCAAGACGCTGCGCCAAAAGCCCTACCCAAATGCATAGTGTTGAGGGGGATCGTAAGAACTCAGGAAACCAACCGCTATCCAGTCATAATCAGCACATAGGATTCTTTGGAATTTAGAAGCCGCTCGGGCTTGACCGCAATAGTCGCAACAGCCTATGGCTTACCACTGGGTTGCTTCTTTTCCTTTGATGACCGTCAGCCTTATGAAGGCCTCGTCATTGTCCATTCATTGGTCTTCCTAGCCGATACCTTTCCGCATGGTCTTATGGTTTTTGTCGATTATCGTACTGTCCCTCTTTTACTAGGAGCAGATCCAAGCGCTCTTTCGACTAAAAATCTGCTAACCATTAAAAAGGCTGGAAGAGCAACACTATTACGATATCAACTCCGCTATGACTGTAACGCTGGAATTACTGCTTATTTATGTGTTGTCCATGTTCTTTTTGGACAGATTATTCAGGCGTCTAAATATCCTGTCAGAGCAGGCGCTAACCCGATCCTCCCCTATTGACGCACTACGAGGCGTACTCTCTACCACTGTGGTCTGCTGCCACTTTATGGTGACCTACCAATGGAAGACCACTGGCGAATGGGCAGGCTCAGACAGCAGTGCGCTCCTGAACAATATGGGGGCGGTTCCCGTCACGCTCTTTTTCATGATTACAGGCTTTCTATTCTTTGGAAAAATTTATCAGCGCAAGCCTGACTGGCCACATATATTCCAGTCTCGATTCTGGAGAATCATGCCATTGTACGCATTCGTCGTGGCAGTAGTCGTATTTATCAGCTTGTACCGAACCGGATTTGATCTGGTATCGCTTACTCAACTGGCCAAGGAAAGTCTGAGATGGGTTGTTTTTCTTGGTGCCTCTTTTAATGGCTTTCAAGAGAGTCGCATCATTACGGCCGGCGTCCAGTGGACGTTGAAATATGAATGGTTCTTTTATCTAGCCCTTCCTGTTCTCGCAGCGCTGATCAACCGCGAAAACTATGGCCGCTACCTTGCCCTATCTCTCATCGTGGTAGTAGCTGCATTACCTGCAGCACAATTGGAAGTGTTAAAGCTCCATTTCTTGCTATTCTTTATTGCCGGATTTATCCCCGTGCTGATCAAGCGACACCGGCCAGCATGGATTGATTATCTAAAGAAACCTGTCTATGGCGCTCTGGCAATAGCTCTCATTGCATATAGCATGACAATGCCGGATTACTTTTCTGTACCTCAGATTTTGCTTCTTAGCATAGCGTTCGCCATTATTGCACTGGGTAACGATCTATTTGGATTATTAAGTAGTTACGGGTTGAAGGCTTTAGGTGAAATTAGCTACAGCGTTTATTTGATTCACGGGGTGGTGCTATATGGCCTCTTTTCTTGGTTACAGGTCTATCCTTTTATAGACAGCAATGTTTCCCACTACATTATGCTTCTGCCTTTGGTGCTGGTATTGGTATGCGGGCTTTCTTTGTTAACTTTCCTGGGAATAGAAAAGCCTTTCATGTTGAAGCCGAGAAAAGGCGTAAACACCATACCGCCTCTCTAAAAAGATCTGGGTGTCATAGTTTCAACTATGACGCCCATGTTTTCAATAATTTAAAATCCCTAATAAACCAGAACGATTTCTAGATACTTTTTTGGCTTTAATTCTGAACATATCATTTGATCGAATGTTCTCATGCACCTAGAAGAAAATGAAACCCGATAAAGTGGGCTTTAAAAATTTTCCGTTAATCAAGCAAAAAGAAATTCTCTGGATGAAGCCAAAGCGATGTTTGCACCTAAACCTCCTTTAAATCATACGGATAAAAAGGCTCTACTGGAAAATGCAAGAATGCTATGAGTTTTACTTTCAATCACTAATAAGTCCCCACCAGATGGCAAAGTATATCAGTCCCAACATGTCCAAAAATTTACATAGCTTTTACTTGGAACGGGTATCGTCTTTACAACAGAAAGGCTTTAATGCGAGGGCAAGCGAACGATCCGTTGTTTGGTTTGTAACACGTCATCAGCCACCCCAGAAGCAGTGATTTCCCCCGTTGCTGCTTTTTTACTGGGGTGGTCTTTTTCAGGACGCACCAATCAAACGCGCGCTATCAAGGTAGCGTGAAGTGGCTAACGTTTGGTTAAGATCAGGCGTGCAAAGCTAGCTGCCAAACAGCGGCCTTACCGCAGTAAGGCGGAAACCGTTTGCCTTTAACGATGGGCGAGGCCGTGCGAGGAGCACCTATAACTGTCCAGATGCCACTTTCTGGACACGTCTGACCTGTTGTGCACTGGGTACCGATAGGGGTGATAGTAGGCATATCTACTACTTCTGCAGTATTACTTCTCATGACAATACAAACGTAGCTGACTATGGTCTGTTGAGGTTAACGCAGCGCTGTTGTTTTGCAACTAGCTTATATCGGCTGGCCTACCAAAGATGACTAACGGCATGACTATGTATAAATGAGGACGATCTCCATGACTCCGCTACGCTTAGTAGGGTGAAAGTCAACCAGAAAACCGTTACAGGCTATTTAAAGCAAGTCAATATCACACTGATATCACATCATTGATCATCTAGTTATATAAATAAGGCACCTCATGCCTCAAATCAGTGCTGGCTATAGGATGGGCTTAGGATTGGAGCTGCTATAGCAGAAAATAGTACTTGCGAAAGATACGATTACTTTTAGCAAAAGGCTCTGTTGAGCACGACTGCTTACCTGTGACCGAGTACTATTGCGTTATGATCTTCGATAGACCTTTATCTGAAATTCCTAAAGCCAACGACACCTCTTCGCTAGTCTAGTAAGCGGTTTTATTTTTACTGTATAAATTTCTTACATCGATCCTATCTCAAGAACTAAGTCATGAGATTTGGGTTCGATATGACCTCTTCGCAGATCATCCCAGCGATCGCTGTCTCTGGTTTGCTTGTGCGTTTACCAGACGTATCAAGGCTCACTTATGCTTCATGTGCGACAACTTCATAAAAGCTACCCCACCCCTCAGGGCACTCTGCCGGTACTTCGAGGTATAGATTTAGATCTGCAGCGTGGTGGCAGTCTGGCTCTTATGGGCGAGTCGGGAAGTGGTAAAAGCACACTCCTTCATCTTATCGCTGGACTCGACAAGGCAGATAGTGGCCGCATCGATATCGATGGAAAGGCATTACACTCATTTAACGAACAAGCGCTGGCTGACTGGCGTCGCTGTGAGATTGGCCTGATTTTTCAGCAGTTCAACCTCATCGGCAGTCTGACGGTAGAGGATAATCTCGCTTTTCAGGCGCGGCTTGCGGGACGGCACAATCCATTGTGGCAGGCCCAGCTTGCCGAGCAACTGGGTCTGAGCGAGTTATTGCAACGGTACCCAGAGCAGCTTTCGGGAGGACAACAACAGCGTGTGGCATTGGGTCGAGCCCTGGCATCACGTCCAGCGTTAGTACTGGCTGATGAACCGACCGGTAACCTGGACGAAGTAACTAGCGCCCAAGTACTCAAGCTGTTACTGGATCTGGTAGACCGTAGTGGCTGTACGCTGCTGATGGTTACTCATAGCCCACAGGTAGCGGCACAGTTGCAGCAACGCGTCGTGTTGCGGGCAGGCCAAATTGCTACCCCTATGGGAAGCTGACCATGGGTGTTGTGTATTGGTCTGTGCGCAGCCTAATCAGTCACTGGCGAAAACACCCCGTGCAGTTTTTCAATCTATTTACCGGGCTCTGGCTAGCCACGGCATTATTAACTGGCGTTCAGGCGCTTAATAGCCAGGCAAGGCAAAGCTATGCGCAGGCCAGTCAGCTCATTGGCGGTTTACCTCAAGCGACACTTTCTGCACGTAATGGCGGACTTATTTCTCAGGAAAGCTTTCTTGCGTTACGCCGACAGGGATGGCCTGTGTCACCAATGTTACAAGGCAGCGCCATTATTCAAGGTCAAACACGCCGTCTGCAAATCATGGGTATCGAACCAGTGAGCCTGCCGGTGGGCTCGTCCATAGCGGGCGAACCAACCGAAACACAGGACTTGATGGCGTTTATTAGTCCACCTGGGCAAACCTGGGTTGCTAACCAAACACTACATGAGTTGAACCTGCAGGAGGGTGAGCAGCCTTACCTGGTTAATGGGCAACGCCTCCCGCCGATAACAGGTAAGTCAGGCATGGCTCCCGGCATGTTGCTAGTCGACATCGGAGTAGCCCAGCGGCTACTTGAGGCGCCGGACCAACTCTCACGCCTTGTTCTCCCAGCAGATTTTCAGGCACCCCTTCCTTCTCCGTGGAATGAACGATTGCAATGGCAGCCCCATTCAAATGAAAACGACCCGGGCCAGCTCACCGAAAGTTTCCACCTCAACCTAATGGCGCTTGGGCTGCTAGCTTTTGCAGTTGGATTATTTATTGTACACGCGGCTATCGGGCTGGCCTTGGAGCAACGAAGACCCTTATTGCGTACATTGCGCGCCAGCGGTGTAAGTGTTCAAAAACTCCTGATAGCGCTGACTGGAGAACTAATAGCGCTCGCGTTGCTAGGGGGGCTGGCAGGTATTGTTAGCGGCTACGTACTGGCCAGCCTACTCTTACCAGACGTGGCAGCCAGCTTACGAGGTTTATATGGTGCTGAGGTGGCCGGAGAGCTCTCTCTCAGTCCAATCTGGTGGCTAGGTAGCCTGGGACTTAGCCTTCTGGGTGCGCTGTTGGCGGGCGCAAACAGTTTATGGCGCGCCGCTCGGTTGCCATTGCTAGGACTTACCAATAGCGAGGCTTGGCATCAGGCCCACCGTGCCTGGCTAAAACGCCAAGGATGGATCGCCGCTGTTGCAGCAGTGGTTGCCTTCATTGCCTGGCTGACAGGCAATAGCCTGGCGGCAGGTTTCGTCATGATGGGCAGCCTACTGCTCGCGGCAGCTCTAGGTCTGCCGGTAGCACTCAGCGGCCTGCTGAGACTAGCACCTGTCTCCATGCGGTCACCATTACTGGGCTGGTTTATTGCCGACTGCCGACAACAGTTACCTGGCCTGAGTCTGGCCCTCATGGCTTTGTTGTTAGCCCTTGCCGCTAATATTGGTGCCGGCAGTATGACTGAAGGGTTTCGGCATACCTTTAGTGTCTGGCTGGATCAGCGCCTTTCTGCCGAACTTTATATCCGCCCAGCTAGCCCGGATCAGGTGCAAGAGATGGCTAACTGGCTAACAGCGCGTCCTGAAGTTGATCGTGTTCTGGCAGGTCTTGAGCTTGAAACGCAATTGGGTGGTTGGCCTTTGACCATTGCAGGCGTAGAGGATGATGAGCTTTACCGCAACCATTGGCCTTTACTAGAGGCACGAGCAGGTAACCCTTGGGACGCACTCTTCAAGGGCGATAGCGTCATGCTTAGTGAACAACTGGCTCGGCATTTAAACGTTGAAATAGGCGACACGGTAAAACTACCGGCAGCCGAAGGGGCGTGGCTTGCCAAGATCGTGGGTATCTACGCGGATTATGGAAACCCTCGTGGCCATGTTCTGGTAGATGCTAAGGCGATGAAAGCCCATTGGCCCAACCTGCCGGTAAGCCGTTATGCGCTGCGTATGGAGCCCTCCGCCGTTGGCAACCTGAAACAGGCCATCAAGGATACGTTTGCTCTCGATGACTCCCGTCTTGTGGATCAGGTACAGCTCAAACAATGGGCAACACAGGTGTTTGAGCGCACGTTCAGTGCAACCTCGGCCCTTAATACGCTGACGCTGGGCGTAGCAGGTGTTGCGCTCTTAATTGCTTTATTAACGCAAAGCCAGAGCCGCCTTGGGCAACTCGCGCCGTTATGGGCCATGGGTATTACGCGGCGCCAGCTGATGCTGCTTAACTTAGGTCAGACGTGGCTGCTAACACTGCTAACACTGCTCCTGGCGATTCCGCTGGGCATTCTGCTGGCATGGTGCCTGGTAGCCGTGATTAATGTTCAGGCCTTTGGGTGGCGTTTGCCACTTCAGGTTTTTCCGGATCAGCTGATGCGTCTGGCAGGACTCGCTCTACTGGCTACCTGGCTGGCCTCAGCTTGGCCTCTCTGGACCCTGTGGCGGAGCCGCCCGGTTGACTTGCTGAGGGTACTGTCCGATGAACGCTAGGATTGGCTGTCTGGTTGTAGGCCTTTTTGTCCTAGGCGGATGCGATGACTCTTCATCCAAAGGACAAGGCTTTGCCGGTCTGGGCCAGGAAAGCAAGGGCTTTGCTCAGGTCGTACCGGGCAAGGTGTTCTCTTTTCCAGCCGATCATGGCGCCCATCCTGATTTTCGTATCGAGTGGTGGTATGTCACTGCCAACCTAAAGGACGCTGCCGGCAATGACTATGGCGTGCAATGGACGCTTTTTCGTAGTGCCATGCGTCCCGCAGCCGACCAGCCCGGCTGGGGCAACGGGAATCTGTGGTTAGGTCACGCGGGACTGACTACCCGCACGCAGCAATTCCATGCCCAGACACAGGCGCGAGGGGGAGTTGGACAGGCCGGCGTGACAGCTGAACCTTTTGCTGCCTGGATTGATGATTGGTCAATGCAAGGCGAAGCATCGTCAGATCTTAAAGTGCAGGCCCGTGGCGATACGTTCTCTTATCAGCTCCAGTTGACGTCAGATCAGCCACTTGTGCTCCAAGGGGACCAAGGCTTGAGTCGCAAGTCAGCCAGAGGCCAAGCGTCTTATTACTACAGCCAACCTTTTTTCCGCGCACAGGGTGTATTGAAAATCGAGGGCAAACCCGTGGCCGTAAGCGGCACGGCCTGGCTTGATCGCGAATGGAGTAGTCAGCCGCTCTCGGAAGATCAGCACGGATGGGACTGGTTTTCGCTACACCTGCAGGATGGTCGACAACTTATGGTGTTCCGCTTGCGACAGGCAGATGGCGATAATTACCTGAGCGGTACCTGGATAAACGCCGACGGCCAGACCGAACCCCTGCAAAGAGACGAAATCGAGTTAAAAGCCTTGGATGAACATTTGATCGCGGGGCGGAAAATTCCAACGCGCTGGTCTTTGTCCCTAATCAAACGCGGGCTTAACATTGAGGTGTCAGCCATTAATCCCAACGCCTGGATGGATGTGGGAACACCCTATTGGGAAGGGCCCGTACGCGTACAAGGCAGCGAAACCGGAATCGGCTATCTGGAAATGACAGGTTACTGAGCCTGCGCCGCGTTGATAGCAACGCAGGCTCAGCCCGATCAGCTTACTGCCAATCGGTCCAGGTCTAGCATGTCCAAGGTCTGATCAAGTTGGTAAACCGAATTGGGATAAGCAACGCCCATCTCCACGAAGTGAGGGTTCTCTTTGAGGCGCTGAATGAAATAGGTATCGGAAGTATCGTAGATCCAGGAGTTTGATCGGGATTGAAATTCCGGAAAGTCATCATAACTTCCCTTTCGCCTGTCCAGTACGCGGTGGAGGTTGTCCCGTAACAACAATAGGCTTTCATTTGGCATGTTATTGATCCAAGTGACAAAGGCCTGCTGGTCCTGGTTATTCTGCAGATCAAATCCTTTGAGTTCGGCGTAACGTGAGAGCAACGGCAGAACGTTATAACCGTCTCCGCTCTGGTCTGAAAGTGCTTTTGCCGCCGCCTCATCAAGCCCAGCATGAATTAAAAATTGGCTGGTTTCCGGCGTTTGAAAGCGATTGGCCATTTCATGGTGTTTGATAACGTCACGAGTGCCCAATGTGATGGTCGAAAGCAGCACTACACCAAGGCCGATTGGGCCAAAAACAGTGCCTGTGCCCAAGGCTGATGTCACTCCTCCTGCTGCGGATAATGTATAGAGTGACGCTCCCACCGTATCGCCAGACTCCGCCGCCTTGCCTGCGTTGACCAGATCAAACAGCGAGCTGGCAACGCCCAAAACTTTTACCGCAGGACGAGAGCTACCGCCGGCCAATGTGTTTACCCAACCATCCTTGGGTATCTTACCCATGCCGATCAAGAGTTCGGTCGTCTTTTGGGCCGTGCCGGCAGCGTCAAGACAGACCTTAAGGATGGCTTCGGGGCTCTGGTGTTTATGTAACGCAACCCCGGAGCTTGCCAGTACGGCAGCGGCACCGGCCGCCCCGATCATCCTCAAGGTTTGGCCAGCGCGCGTCTGATTATCAAAGGTCCTGACACCATTGGTTGATTTGATATCGTCCAACTTGAGATTGAAGCGAGCGAGACGGTCGGTAATCTGCTCGGCTGTTTCGCCGGGCCTCGGCAATGCCTCTTTCAAGGCATCAATAGCCTTATTGAGATCCTTGTCTGGTATACCAAACAGAGCAGCTACTGGGCCTTTTTTGAGCCCTTCCAGTTTGTTGAGGGCATTTTGCAGGCTGGCAGCATCTCCCGCCTTTACATTCTGAAACTCCGGCATCACCTTGTGCCGTAGAACCTGCGTAGCCACTTCCTCAAGAAACTTTCGACCACGATCCGTTGTTTTGCCAAACTGCCCAATCAGCTTCCATTGATCCAGCTCGTTTGTCAGTTCCGGATATTGGGCCACCGCAGAACTCATGGCTGTAATTGCGTCGGGATTATCCAGTGTCCTGCGGATTTGGTCCTCGATCGCCTTGCGGTCACCTTTAAAGTCTGCCGGAAGATTTTGCAGCGCCTGTAGCTGGTATAAGAGATCACGCCCGTCCTCAGCAACCTGGTCTTTTAGCGCCTGGGTCTGCTCTTCCCACTCGGGCGGTCGCGAGTCAAGATAATCCTGGATGGCGTTATCCCGCTGCTCAGTAGTCATGACAGCGCCCCCATTCAGGGTGAGCCAATTGAGCTCTTCCATCTGTTTTCCATACGCTTGCAGATCATCCGTAACCTTTTTCTGGAACTGATCCAGGCCTGGCAGGATATCGCCCTCTAAAACATAGCGTGTGTCGCTTTGGCCCACAAAGCCCAGCACCTGCAGCGGATAAGCTGGACTTGCTCCTTCGGCAATGCTCTGCACAGTTCCGGTCCGCTCGTAAAGTCCGAGCTCGACCAAACGCTTAATGGTCTCCTCAGCACCAGGCTGACCGGCAATGCGTCCGGTTACGTTGACCAGATGATAGGCTCCTGACGAGCCTACCATGGGCGGGACTGGATTATCGCTGGGCTCGATCAATACCTTTTCCAGTCCGGGAATTGCCGCTTCGACGACCTTTGCCGCAAGATGCGGGTCAAGGTTTTGTGTCATGTTATCCAGTCGTTCGAATACAGTTCTCATCGGTACGAGCTGGCCAGACTGGTTGTCCTGCTGATTCAAGGCGTCAAGCGCGTATTGCCCTGCACTTTGGAAGATCTCCTGACCTGTTGATGACTGCAACAAAACCTCTTTTACATCAGGTGTAACGGTGGAGTAAGCCTTTCCTAGTGTCTCCAATGCGGCAACAGGATTCGGCGATGCGTTAACCTGCTGAACAATCTTCCTGACCTGCGCTTCCACGTCCGGACCCTTGTGGCTGGAAGGCGTCAGCACCAACCCCATCTGTTCAGCACCCTGCTCTATCGCTATCTGAGCCGGTCTACTGTCCGTCCAGTCATGATCAAATAACCATTGCGCAGAGTCGTTACGCTCAGCGGCTGGCAAAGCGGACAAAAACGTCTGCACGTCTTGATTCAGTTGTTCGGTCTCTACTGCGTAATCGATCGCGCCATCTGCAGTGTTAGCGTGTTCGATGGCATTACCTCGAGACTGCAGGTTTTCAAGGAACAGTGTTTTGCCATCAGGCTGTACGGCCAGCTGCTCTGGTGCTGGAGGAGGTAAAAAGACCACATCACCGGCGTGAATGTGATCAATATCAGAAATCTGCGGATTATATTGGGCTGCCTCGTGCAGTGAGACGTAATGCTTCTTGGCGATACCCGTCATGGTGTCACCCGGCTCTACAACTACCTTTTGCTGCTGCAGGTGCGACTCAGGGAGTCTTGGTGCGTCCCCTTCAGGGCGCGGCGTTTCTTGGGATCGCTTGATAAACGCGCTAAATGAATGAAGTGCGGTGCGGAAGTTACTGCGAGAGGTTCCGGCATTATCGATCGGCATCGCCATGGCGTAATGTCCTCGGTAGGCTTCGGTCGTCAGCCTGACCAAGGATGCTTGGCTTAGATGAAAAGCACATGACACGTTAACGCCAAGCTGAAGTAACCATGCTTACGGCTCCATAAGGAACAATAACCTCTACACGTTAATACTCCGTCAGGATAAAAGGCTTATAGCCAGAAAATCATCATTGACCGATTGCTTAATACAGTAAAACAACAAGAATCCGTCAGATCATGAAATTACTTTGCCATTACTTTATTTTCATGATACTCGGGCCGACGAATGGTAATGCGCGTTTTAACCAATAAAAACCTTATAAAAATCAGTCGCTTAAATTATCAAATAAAGCTTTATCTGGCTTTGTTTCAATTCATGTCAATGTTTTGGCATATCGCTTGTATAGCTCAGTACGCAGAGCACAGAGCGCGCTCCGCTTGGCAGTAGCCTAGCCAATTCTTTTTAATTCTGAGCCTCCGCCTGATCTTGCAGTACAGGAAATGGTCGCGGTTGGTCACAGCAGTATGGTGATACCAATGTTTTTTTCGAAACTGTTAAAGAAAAGCCTTCCCCTAGCAGCCGCCTTGGCGCTTGGAACCACTTATGTACAAGCCGAACCGGTCGATCTGGTTAGTCTGAACCTGTCCGGTGCGGGATTTGCTCCCCATGTCTTACCTGGAATCAATGGCACCAACTATATTTTTCCAATGGAATCCTATTTCCAGCAGTGGAGCGCCAGGGGTATCAAGACCTTCCGCTTCCCCATTATCTGGGAGCGCCTGCAA
>NZ_WOEJ01000036.1:0-10692 GCF_019400845.1 Pseudomonas sp. MAG002Y
TCCCCATGTGAGAGTAGGTCATCGTCAAGCACCTATACCCAGAACCCCCAGGCCTAACCGCCCGGGGGTTTTGCTTTGTGCGGATAAAATAGGTTTGTGGAGCTGGAACAGTTTATCTAGCGACGCATCTCTATTCGGCAAACCAGCCTAGTCCAGTTATACTGTCTTTTCGCCAATTTTGTACCTGAGTGTTGTTATGAGCTGCGATGCCTCTAACCTGAAATCTTATATCCGTGCTGTACCTGATTTTCCTAAGCCGGGTGTGATTTTTCGGGATATTACCCCGTTGTTTCAATCGCCACGTGCCTTAAGAATGACTGTGGACAGTTTGATTCAGCGCTATGTTGAGGCTGAGTTCACGCATGTGGGAGCGTTGGATGCCAGGGGCTTCTTGATTGGTCCCATATTGGCTTACGCACTGAATAAGCCATTAATTCTTTTCCGTAAAAAAGGAAAGCTTCCTGCCGAGTTGCTTACCGAGACCTATACAACTGAATACGGTGATTCCGTCATTGAGGTTCATAAAGACAGCTTGTCGCAAGGAGACACTGTACTGCTGGTAGATGACCTTATTGCAACAGGTGGGACTCTTGTTGCTGCGGCAAACCTGATTCGCCGCATGGGGGCTAATGTGTTTGAAGCAGCTGCTATTGTGGATTTGCCGGAATTGCAAGGCTCTAAGCGTTTACAGGAAGCAGGCATTCCGACGTTTAGCCTTACTGAATTTGCTCTTTCTGAGCGCTAAAAAGAGCCCGCTTTAGCGGGCTTTTTTATGGAATGTATTTTTGCAGAGAGCAGGCAATACACTAAACGCAGGCTTTCCAGCCCTGCCTTTATTGCTTGAGTCAAATAGAAAAACACTGGTGCGTTAAGGTATCGAATACGGTAGGGCAGTATCTTCTCTTACATCGTTTTCTTTGAGCAGTTTGGCAACAATCAATCTAATCAACCAAATGATGTCTGCCGTCAAATATGGTTACCATTATCCAAGGGTAAATTATGGCTCCAGCGCTCACGAGAACGCCGGAGTGTTCATTAGTGAAGCGGTTGTGGTACCACGTGCGTAAAGCTTAGGTCTGCACTGTTCGTAATCGACCAAGGATTTTTTGCGGTTCCTTCAAAGGTAATATCTCTAAAACTCGAGTTTCGAAGACCATTGATAGTGGCAGGTGCTGTTCCTTTGAAACTCACCTTGGCAAATTCGAAGCGTTCGTGGAAAGCATCATGCGCGCTGTCGCCCTTGATCTCCAAGGCTGCAGAGACAGGATTCTCCACGGTAACGTTGCTGACCTTAATATCCTGAAATTTGCCGGAGATATCCGAGCGCTTGTAGTCCAGGATGGCGTTAGGATCGTTATAGTCCAAGGTGAATATAAAGCCTTGCTTGGCGCTATTACGAATGGCGGAGTCGCGAAAGATGACATTTCTGACACCGCCGCCCATGAAGTTGGTACTTTTCATGCGCAGCCCGACATCGGTCCCGTCTGAGACATTATCCTCGGCCAGGATATTCTGTATCCACGCCCCGGTGTGGCTGCCAGCAACGATCATGCCGTGGCCGTGACGAAAGTAATTATTGAAGACCCAGACATTTTCCTGTGGCTTCTGTTTAATGGCATCAGCCCCAGTCCCTGCTGCGAAGTTGACGCAGTCATCACCTGTCTCGAAAAAGTTATTGAAAACCATGGCGCCTCGGCTGTTGGCAAATTCAATACCATCACCGTTATTGGCATCGTATGTCTTGTGTGTGGTGTTGGCCATCACCACATTTTCCGTCTCTAAGTTCATGATGCCGTGGTAGGCTGGATTGAGTACAGTAAAGTCACCATAGAATAAGTTACGGACGTTGCGCAGCGTGATTAGGGATGACCGCATTTGGCCGTACGCATCCTTGACGTTCATACCCGACGCCACTGCTCTCTGGACTTGGTCCTTGGCAAGAATGCCGTCTTGCATATAGCGTGTATTATTGCTTGCGACGTAAACCGGCAAGGCTCGTCCCAGCTCATCAGTGTCGTCTTCCAGACGCCTCCAGCCATTGCCGTTGATAATCCCTTTACCTACGATACGGATGTTTTCGAAATGCTCTTCTGTGTAGGGGTCGCGGGGTAGCGCGTTGATAAGGGAGGCGGGACGGATGGTGGTGGAGTAGGGGTACTGAATATATCCCTTCGCTGGATAGTCTTCCCCGCGCTCTGAGCCGAGAAGCGTTGCGCCACGTCCAATTTCGAGCGTCATGTTGCTCTTCAGGTAAAGTGCACCAGTCTTGAACGTCCCGGCAGGAATGAGCACCTTGCATCCAGGTGTGCAAGCATCAATAGCGGCTTGGATGGCATGTGTGTTAACAGTCTTGCCATCTCCTTTAGCGCCGTATCGAACGACATTGAACACTTTGGGTAGACGGCTGGTACGCTGGACTACTGCTTTGCTGTCAGCGGATTCATTGCCATAAGCATCTACAGCACGCACCGTGAAACGGTATTCAGTGTCTGCCTTCAGACCCGTTGCCGTGAAGCTGTGGATGGTAATACGGTGGTGGAAGCCGTCTGTGTCTTCTTCATAAAAACGATTAATGTAAGGCTTGGCAGGTGAGACGCGATTGTTATTGGCGGTGGCGCTGCCAAGAAATTTACCGTTCAGGTAGACATTATAGTCACGGATATCCTGCGGATTTGCAGGCTTTTCCCACACCAGAACAATCTGGCTCTCATCGTAGGCTAGTGTAGGAACCTGTACGTTAACCGGCGCATCAAGTGCGAAGCAGGGTAACGCGGTCACGGTTAACCCCAAGGTTAACGCTGTTATGGTCAGAATCTGTTTTTTCATTGAGCGTGACAAGGCTGCAGGGTGTTCGATGCTCATGGGTTTATCCTTATTGTTATGAACGAGAGGGTTTAGAGCGCCACCTTGAGCCCATCATAATTTATTTGTGTGGTATGACAACAGCTAAGAGGCTATTCCTTCGGTTTGTGAACGAGCGGCTTCCTGAGCAGCTAAGTACAGACAGTCAATTTTATAACCTTTAGCTGCTATAAGGCTATTTGAGGCTAAAGCGCCACTATAACCCTCGACTTCGATGGTTATTCTCAAAAGGAGTGGGTGGACTCCCTTGACAAAACGGCGTTGCCAAAAAATACTGATCTTGTTGTATGACGACGTACAGATGAAGGCTGTTTGATGAAAATAAATCTTCAGGCCTTCTTTTATAGTTAATCTGGTTAATTATTTATACCCCTGCATAGCTGGCAGTGTTGATACTTGGCTGGTGGACAAACAGACTAGCTAGTAAACAAGTCTTAACAACAACAAAGGACTAGCATGATTCTTCTTACCCGCTCTCTAGTTTCAGCAATGCATTACTACTTGATCACCCGGCACATGGCTGTTTTTTCTTCCGTCAAGCAGGTTAACGCCTTCAGCTCATAGGCGCGTGCTCTCGGAGCATTTAACGGTACTGAATTTACAGCGGTTCGCTTGTACAGCTCTGGATGCTGTCGAGTTACTGAGGAGTATTCGCATGCGTATGAAAGGCTCGGCTCTGATGGGGTGTTTGCTGCTAGCTGGTGCAGGATTCGCTCAGGGAGCAACGTTCTTGAATGGAGTGGTCATGGCCGATGCGCCTTTGACCAATGCCAAAGTCACAGTGATTGATAAGTGGGGAAAGCAAAAGACTGCTCTGACGGACCGCAAGGGGCATTGGCGCCTGGAAGCCTCAACGCTGACGCCGCCGTTACTGGTATCCGCTACCGATCTTACACCGCGCGACGGACACATTACGCAAAATTGCCGCTACAACGATAAACCTCGGACGCGTTGTATGGCCTCGGTAGTGACAGCGCTCCCACGTAATGGAAATACAACGGTCAATATCACACCACTTACAGATCGGATTGTTTCCGAAATCGCCCAGAAGCTTGGGTACATCGGTCCTCAACAGTGGGTGGAAAGTGGTAATGCGGGGCAAATGCGCGAGGAGTTTCTAACTGCGCCGCTTAATGCGATGAGGGCAGGCCTTTCGCAAGCACTGATTCAAGCAGGCGTTAGCCATGTAGATCGGTACAACCCTATTACCACACCCTTGCGTGACGACGGGAAAGGGGCAGCGGCTGTGTTGCAGGTGATCAACCACAACCGGGGTTATCACAACGACAGTGGTGAGGCGAGTGGGACCATCCTGACTGATATCCGTTTTCGCCCTATTGTAGGTTTTAGCGATGTCAGCACGACACATGACACCAGTGGTTATGAGCCTTTTGATTATTTACGTGCCAAGCGTGAGTTGGAGGCTATAAAGAATGCCAAGGTTCGCATCCTGATTGTGAGTGACTCCACTGCGGCTTCCTACGAGGAAAGCCGACTACCCAGGATGGGATGGGGGCAGGTCTTCCATGAACGCTTTCGGGACGATAGCGGTATTGCCGTACTCAACGGAGCGCGGGCAGGGCGATCGAGTCGCGATTTCTATAACGAGGGTTGGTATCAACAGATGGCGCGCTTCATGAAGGCAGGTGACTATGTATTCATCGCCCATGGGCACAACGACCAAAACTGTAATAGCACCAAACCGGTGCGTGGTGCGGCAGATGTGAAAAACCTGTGTACCTATCCCAATGACAGTAATGGCAACAAGCAATATCCCGAAGGCCAACCGCAGCTGTCATTCCAGAACTCCTTGGAGCGCTACATTGCATTGGCGCGTCGGCAAGGAGCCAGACCCATCATTATGACGCCTACCACACGGGTGATGACTGCAGAGCGTAAACCCGCTTTCGAAAATGGTGATACTACACCGGTTGGCAGTTCCCACTGGACCAAGCAGAACAGCGAAAACGGCTATGCCTATGTAGGTGATTACGCGGCCACCATTCGCAAAACGGCTGCGGACAATCGAATTCCATTCATTGACCTCGAGCGGAAGACTATCGACTTCGTCAATCAGCACCGAGACGACTGGAAGTCCTATTGGCTTGCGGTTGATCCCAACGATCCCCGCTATCCCTATTACAAAACCCAGACTTCCGGAACGTTGGATAATCCTGATCGTACCCACTTCCAGCAGAAGGGCGCCGAGGCGGTTGCCGGTATAGTAGCCGAAGGCATCGCGCAGCAACCGGCACTGGTTGAGCTGGCTGCAAAACTCAAATAAGAAGGAATAACAACAATGTCCATGCCTTCCCTATTACATAACACCATGCTCTTGGGCACTGTCAGCCTTGTATGTATCAGCCAGACAGCATTGGCAGTACAGTACCAGGCGGTGGTGTCACCAACGGCGCAACCCAACACATTCACATCCATTAATGCGGCCATCAAGGCGGCCCCATCAGACCAGTCGCCCTATGTCATTTTCCTGAAAAAAGGAACCTATGAGGAGCGCTTGAGCATCACTCGCCCTAATATCACCTTGATAGGCGAGCAGCGGGACAAGACCATCATCAGTGCCGGTGTGTACGCGGGCATGCTCGATGAGAAGGGACAGAAATATGGTACGTCAGGCAGCAGCACCGTGAGTGTGAACGCGCCTGATTTTACAGCGCGCAATCTGACCATTCGAAACAGCTTCGACTTTCCGGCCAATGCGGCCAAGCTGGCTACTGATCCTACCAAGGTAAAGGATACCCAGGCGGTGGCGCTGCTGCTGGACAGTAACAGTGATCGCGCGCGTTTTCACAATGTGAGACTGGAGGGATATCAGGATACGTTTTATAGCAAAACCGGTAGCCGCAGCTATTTCACTCAAAGCAAGATCACAGGGCATGTTGATTTCATTTTCGGATCAGGGATCAGTGTGTTCGATCACTGCGACATCGTTGCTCGACGCCGTACCGATATAGCACCGCCTTATGGCTATCTCACCGCGCCCAGTACCGATATCAAGTCTCCCTACGGGCTGATCTTCCTGCAAAGTCGTATTGTGAAAGAGATGGGGGTGCCTGCTCGCAGTTTCGCATTGGGACGTCCCTGGCATCCTACTACGACCTTTGAGGATGGCCGTTACGCTGACCCGAATGCAATCGGTCAGTCAGTCTTTATCAAGTCTTATATGGATGATCACATCTACGGCTGGGACAAGATGTCGGGCAAGGACAAGGATGGCAACACCATCTGGTTCTATCCACAGGACTCTCGCTTCTTCGAGGGGCGCAACTATGGTCCAGGGGCTGCATTATGGGACCCACAGCGACGACAGCTTACAACTGAGCAGTTGAGGACGTTTACCTTGGAACTTATCTTCCCGGATTGGAAACCTGAAAGGTTCAAGGACTGATAGCGCTAATCTGCCTGATCACCCCTGATGCGATCAGGCAGGACGCTAACGGAGTTAGCACAAGGCTTGATTAGCCAGTGCCATTTGTAGTGCATTGCCCAATGGTATGGGGGGACTACCCTTGACCATTTGTGCAACTTTATCCGTTTGAGGAATCCCGATATCGGTCAACCAGTTGCTTAACCCACTGCTGTGTGTGACGTCCAGCCGAACGAACTGTCCGGCTACTCGAGACAGTAGGGCAACAATCAACACTTTCGCCTGCTCGGCGGACTCTGCCACCACCGGCCCAATAGCCAGACCGCGCCCAAACGGGCGTAATAATGCAAAGCCGACCTGCTGCCTATCCCGCTCAATACCTATTACGTACTGACTGATCTTTAATAAAGCCGCAAGCACTAGGCCACGGTTCATTCCGGTTGCGCTGGAAGCTAATTCAATGAGTTGAGGAAAATGTTGTGATGTTATCTCGTGCAGCGTATGCCCGACTGGTAGCTCATGATGAGGGAGGGCTGGTGCGCTCGCGGTTTGGTGTTGATGAATATGTTCGTAGGTAATAAAGCCCTGGCTGGAATAAAGGGGCGCTCCTTGTGGTGTTGCAACCAGGAGAGGAGTGCGTGGGCTTGTATGGTTCAATACCTGGTCGACCAATTTACGGCCCAGTCCTTGGCCTTGTCGCCGCACATCAACGATGACCAGACCTAGGCTGACGTAATCGCCTTGAAGGCAGCAGAGCGCCGTACCCAATATGCCATGTGCGTCTTCTGCCACTATTCCCTGGCTGACGTGGTGTATCCATTGCCAGTCCTGCAGGCGATGGGGCCAGCCTACGGCACGTGACAATTCATGGGCATGTATCAGGTCTTCCGTTACCATTGGGCGAAATCGAATCGGAACCTCAGCAATCGACATGGGCTATAAAGTTCTCCGGCTCGGTCAGTAATAGACATTGGTTACTGTACCAGTCTACAACCGATGCCTATCCAATGACGAAATGCTGAATAGGGTGAGATAGAGGCTTATTTCCAGATATATCTGGAAAAACAATGTGGCTCGCTCAAAAGGGTATTGAAAGGTCCCGTCAAAATTGACTCGAAATTAAATGGCCGTGTCAATCTTCGCGTTTCAGAAAAGCAGTGGTCTCGCCAGAGCGATTATGAACTAATCAGGCAAACCATTAATTCATGGCGAATGGCTTTAAACTTACGCAGCTTAATCAAGTATTCCGCTCTATACGACTTACTTTATAGTCGCTTATTAATTTGGAATAATAAGCTTTCTCATCATTGATGCGCTGCGCTATCTGATGAGGTTCCAGAGAGACCTGTGTCAGCAACTGACGCTTTTGTAGGTCAATATAATCTGGGGATTGCTGCATCCTGTAAATTCGGGCCAGCAATGAGCGCGTAGTCGAGGCTGATAAGTTTGCTGGCGCGAACCAACCAATCCAGCCATTGATATTCATATCAACGCCTTGCTCAGTAAAAGTTTTGATTTGAGGCCAAGCCTGCAGCCGTTCTCTGCTCGTAACGGCAAGCGCACGTAGCTGACCCTCGGAACGGCGGGAAGTCACGCGACCACTCACGAAGATAGTAGCAGCCAGCTCCTTGTTAAGCATGTCGGTAATGACCGCTCCTGTATGACTGTAGGCTTGCATGCGTAGCGCTATCTCCTTGTGGCGCGCAAGCATAAGCCCTGCCAGATGTCCTTGGGAGCCGTACAGGGTAATACCAATATCCCTAAAATCAGGATTATCAGATACCCAGTCAAGGTAGTTATCAACTGTGCGTACGGAGGGTGGGACAAGCGGCCCGACGGCCAATGCGTAAGTGTAGTCCCCCATCAAAGCGAGTGGGCTGAAGTCTGCGATTGGATCATACTCTATGTCCTGGTAGACATTGGGTAGCAAGCACATCGACGCGGAAACTGCCTGAAGAATGGTCGCCCCATCTGGCTTGGATTCCTTGACTGTCTTACTTGCGAGGCGAGTATTTCCATCGCTGATAATTTCCAACGCATAATCGAGATGGGCTTGTTCGGTAAAAATAGGAAGCAATCTCTCGGCCAGGGTCGTACCAAACGAGCCGGCAGGGCTGCCTGAAATCAAGTGACCGTCGTGATCAGCCTTTGCTTGGAAAACAGGTAAGGCAGCGCCCAGGACAGAAAGAGTTGAGCCATATAAAAACGAACGACGGGTTATCATAGGCAGCTCTCATATAAGCAGTACAGCTATGCTTATCTTGATAAGCGCAATAAGCAAAGTCTATTTAAAAGCTTTTAATAAAATAGTCTGCTTTCTGATGATTGCAAGTTTTCGGTGCGTGTTAATAGCGTTTGGAGGCAGTTATATAAAGTTTCAAAAATTAACTGTTGTTAGAAAGGCTAAGGCTTTTTTCATTGGAGTACATAGGCTTGGCTTGTTACCGCCAAGCATTACTGCGCAGATGCAAAGCGTATTAAAAATATAAGACAAGGCAATACAGAATTATATTTTCAAGCCTTGGTGGTTATACGTTTCTTTTCCATTGTCTGACAAGCAAACTGTCTATATAGGCAATCAGCTCGTCGGAGGTGATGGAGTAGTGATGTACCCAGTGGCCTTCTTTTGTGCGGCCGGCGCGGATTGGCCATTTGCTGAGGCCCAGTTGCCGGGCGCGCTCAATGACTTCTGTTGGGCTGGCTCCGGTTATCGGGATTGCCATGTTCAGTCTCCTTCATCTGGTCTCTTCTCGTTATCGGTGTAAACGGACAAGACCTTGAATGAAAACTGACTAACGGTCGGCGTATAACAGTAGCGAAAGCATGAACACGCATGTGGTCAGCGTATCTGCTAACCAGGAAAGAAGCAGGCTATAGGGCAAGACGTCCATGTCTATGCCTTGAAAAGTTCTGCTCAGGGTACAGCTGACCAGTGCTGGCAGCCGTTCTTCATCCACTGGCTCTGATCGACGTCAACGCCATCGCCAACTTTGCATCCGGATACATTCAGCACCTTGCCGCTCGACCGGTTGACCAAGCGGAACCAGGTTGATGCGCCGGGCAACATTTGCCACTGCTGCGTATGAAGGTTTTGCCATGTCTCCTGTGAGAGGGGGGAGTCGTTGACCGCCGGTGCGGTAAGCACTTTGCCGCTGTTGACGCTCAGCACCTCATAGAAGCCATTCTTCAGGTTGATCATATGCCAGCGTTGAGCATTTTGTGTGTGATCACACGAGGTCTGTTCGACTCGTATACCTGCCTCCAGGCTAGCGTTTTTTACATTCAAGCACTTGCTGCTGTTTTGGTTGATCAGTGCCACTGGCTTGTCTGCGCCTGTTGGAACACCAAAGACTGGATTGCCGTTTGAATCCCAGCTGAGCGGTTGCACATAAATGGCCCTGTTGGGATCGTACAGCGGATCGCCTACGATGCCCTTGTAGTTGCGAGCATTATAGATGTGAAGGATGGTGCCATCCCGGTCGGTTGTGAAGGTATTGCTGCCTGTGCCGTAGATCCCGTTACGCTCGCTACTCTTGAAGACAGGAACAGGTGATTTGGTCCATACGCTAGGATCGAGTAGATCCGCCGTGGCTGGTGCGGAAAGCAGGCCCATGTTGTAGTTCGCATCGGTAGCACTGCCCGAATAGGCAATGAACACCTTGCCATTATGTTCCATGACGGCAGGCGCTTCGTTGACCCAGAAACCTACCTTCTCCCAGTCGTATTCAGGTTGCGATAGCATTACCTGTTTGCCTTTAATAGCCAACGGGCCATCCAGCTCGGCAATGTAGAGGTTGCTGTTACCTTCGATATTCGGGTCTTTCTGGGCCCAGACGATGTAACGTTTGCCTGCATGCACAAAGGTAGTCGTATCGATACTGAATGACTCCCAGTTTGTCTTGATCTGACCACGCTCGATCCAGCCTGAGCCTGTTACCGGATTGGCTGCATTGTTGGACAGTGCATAAATGCGGTGATTGAACGGGGTGCCTTCCTGAGCGGCAGCGAAATAGACGTACCAGGAACCGTTGTTGTAATCGATCCAGGGTGCCCAGACGTGGGTACTCATCTCACCACTGTCGTGCTTGGTCCAGATGACCTGTTCCTGGGCCTTTGCAAGACCGGCAATGGTCCTGGCGCGCCTGAGTGCGATCCGGTTGTACTCCGGTACGCTGTAAGTCATGTAGTAATACCCGTCGGTATGTTTATAAACAGACGGATCGGCTCGTTGCGTAATGATGGGATTGTCGTACTGGGTTGCCGCCAGAGAGAAGGCCGGGTTGATCAATACTGTTACAGCGACCGCGAGGGAAAACCAGGCGGCATTGGTAAGGTTGCGCTTGAGACGCCTTACCTGAGCACACAGTTCTAGGGTTTGTCTGAAAAGTCGGCCCGCATGCATCGCTCGATACAGGCCAGCGTAACCATGGCCTTGAAGCTGCTAG
>NZ_WOEJ01000037.1:0-10559 GCF_019400845.1 Pseudomonas sp. MAG002Y
TGCAGCTATCGCCAGTAGAATTTGAAAAGCGCTATTTCCAGAGCTTGGAGAGTGTCTAGGAAAGCCGGGGCGATTCAGAGACTCATCCAGCCAAAGCCGGATGCCAGAATAAATCCCATCCTGAGCTGCTCTCCCAGCAGCAAGGCAGCCATCATTCCCCCCGCAAAGGTCCCTGTTATGGCCAGTAGTGGAAGACCAAGCGCACCTATGGAAAGCCACTGACGATCTATCTTCATGCGTGACAGATCAATCCCTACCAGAAAGACCAGCGCATAAATAAGGTGACTGATGCCTGGCAGCCATAAGTGCTCTTCAATAAGTGCCAACGGTGTAAGAGAGGTAACAGCGCCTGCTGCGACGATAGAGAGGGTCAACACACATCCTTTAAAGCTTGAGCGCAAGGCATGACCTCTATTCTCTGACTTAGGATGGGTTACATCAGAGGCTTGCCTGTAGAAACAACAGATTAGTGTCCATGAGGTCAGGGTGCAGCAGACTGCAAAGGTCGCTCCTGAGAGGAGGGAATGACCGGCCAGCTTAGGACTGGTTAAAACCGCACCAAACTCGCAGCCTATAGAGAAGAGAAGTGCTGTTACCAGAGGGGATATGAGTCTCGTCGCACTCTGGACCACCCTTTGCCTCGACAACTTTCCCAACGCTATCCCACCGCATAAGGCCGCTATTACCGGTACTAATGTTTCAAGTGCCTCGTACATGTGCTGTCCTATACCAAACCATGTATCACGCAGCCTAGTTTGACGAGCTGATGCACACAAACGAGACTATCCGCACGAATCATGCAGACTTTCTCATCTATGTCCCTTTCCCTTGATATTGAACTGCTTCGAACATTTCATACCGTTGTGAAAACGGGGCAGTTTCTGGCCGCGGCTGTACACCTCAACCGTAGCGCTTCTGCTGTCAGCCTGCATATCAGGCGTCTAGAGCATATAGCCGGCGGCAAGCTCTTTGACCGCGATAATCAATCAGTATCGCTGACCACGCTCGGTCAGCAATTTACGCTTCAGACCGCCGAGCTATTGGCCCTGCATGACCGCATCATGGGAAGGCTCGTGGATCAGCCTGTCAGAGGAAAAGTTCGTTTGGGTGTGTCAGATGATCACGCATGCAAAGTGGTAGATGGGCTATTTGCTCAGGTTTCTTCAACTTACCCACATATCGAACTGGAGATCGAGACGGGTACCAGCGGCCAGCTTAGATACCGACTGGATCAAGGACAGCTTGATCTGGCTCTGGTCGTACAGGCCTATAAGAAGGACATGCTATACGAGCCGTCGCTGGAGATATTGCAACCTGTATGGGTCGCCTCTCCTGCTCTGCAAGTAAATGATCAAGAGCCCCTACCGCTGGCCCTTCATGGTGAGGGATGTCCCTATAGGAGCATGGCCATTGAAACGCTTGAGCGTCAGGGTCGACAGTGGCGGTTGGTTATGCAAAGTGCTAATTCAGGACTTGTCATGTCTGCCGTTGAAGCTGGAGTCGCGATAGGAATTGCCGACCTTACCAACTTAAGCCAACAAGTGCGTGTTTTAACGCAGAAGGAGGGTTTTCCCAGTCTTGGCGCCCATGAGCTGAGGCTTCTTTGCGCCCCTGCTGCAGATTGCGATGTACATCAGCTAATAGCAAACATGGTCGCGCGGCTATATTCCTGACGCCTATGATATGAAAGAAAGTCGCTCGAGAAGAGGGACCCTACTGTCATGATCCTCAACTCCATGCCGTTACAGAGATCAGCCCAAGGCATGCCTTTCAAAGTGAAACCTGTCAAACCACTCCCCGTTTAGCTCAAAGCTCTTCCTGGAAAGCCCATATTGGACGAACCCATTGCGCCGCAATACAGCCAGTGATGCTGCATTGTCAGATCGAGCATCCGCTTCGATACGCTTTAAATCAAGTCTGCCAAATGCAACGTCAAGTACAAGCCTGACGGCTTCGGTTGCGTAGCCTTTGCCCGTCTCATGCTGCGCAATCCGGTAGCCGAGAACGGCTGAATGATAGTGCGCGCGCTGAACAGCTCTAAGATTCACTCGGCCGATAAGATGGCCTGACGGTTCTCGGAGGAGATACTGGTATCCCTTGTCGTCAAAGGCATCATCAATAGCGGCTTCGATGGCTTCTGTTACTCCCTGGAGGGAATAGTAATCCGGGGTGCGCGCATTAATCTGCGACTCAAAATAAGCTCTGTTCTGAGCCTCGAAGCGCAAGAGGTCTTCAGCATCAGCCCTGGTTACAGCAGCGATAGCAAGACGAATCATAGAAACCCTATCGTTGGCCTGTTAAACGCAGCCTGGCACACTGCTCTGCCATGCATTGTGATCTCTACAATAGTCAGTTCAAGACCTTGTTATATTGAGGCGAATTCCGTCCATAAGTATCGTTGATAATAATGAATATAAATTCTCGCTCTGCTATCGAACAATATATTCGTGCCAAGGACGGTAATCGTCTGCATCTGATGGCTATGGCCTTTCATCCAGACGCTACGTTGGAGATGCAGGTCCATACTGGCGCAATCTCATTTCCTGCAAAAACAAAGGGATTAAAGGAAATCAGTAATGTACTGGTAAGTCGCTTCGGTGCCACTTATGAAAATGTCTATACATTTAGCCTTGGAACGCCGCCTGAGCCAGATGCGAGTGCTCATACCAGTAAGTGGCTGGTAGCCATGTCCGACAAGCAAACTGCAGAGGTAAAAGTTGGTTGCGGTCTTTATGAATGGTCATTCACATCAGGATTGGTAAGCAAGCTTCAGATCACGATCGAGCATATGCAGGTATTATCCTATGACGCGCTCTGTCCGATCATGACATGGGTAGCCCCGTTACCATATCCCTGGGTTTCACAAGCAGAACTAACCAACCTGGCACCTGACCTTGAAGCAATCAGTGACATACTCAACTACATCAGGGGTTAACAGATTACGGAGCAGGCAGCAGGTGCTCCGAAACGAAGTCGATAAAGACCCGGAGCTTTGGTGCCATATGCCGGCTGGACGGCCATAGAATATTAAAGCAACCGGTATGCTCGATGTGCTCATCCAGCACTGAAACCAGCTCCCCCTTCTCAAGCGACTCTCTCACCATAAAATCCGGGAGGCAAGCTATGCCCAGTCCGGCTCTGGCCACATCTACCAGTACTTCCGAGGTGTTGAATACAATAGTCTGTGAAAGCAGAGGTGTTGTCTGGTCGCTTTGCCGTATTGGCCAGGTCTCATAGCGACCGGTAGAAGGAAACCGATGTTGCAGGCAAACATGTCTTTCCAGATCCCGCGGCTGATGCGGAATACCGCATGCATCAAAATACCCAGGTGACCCTACCAACTTCAGGTGGAAAGTCCCAAGGCGCCGGGACATAAGTCTTGAATCGGAAGGCTCACCGGTACGTATGACCGCATCAAAACCTTCCTCAATGATATCGACCAGGCGATCAGTGAAATCGACATCCAGCTCAACCTCCGGATACTGCTTCATGAACCGGATAAGCACCGGCATGACCAAGTCGCTTACCAGGGGCAGGCTGATCCGAAGCCGGCCTCGCGGAGCCTGCTGGGTCTGGGACAGCTCAAGTTCTGCTGCCTCAAGCTCTGTCAGGATTCGCCTGCATCGCTCAAGAAACATGGCCCCTTCCTGAGTCAATGTAATGCTTCGTGTACTGCGATGAAACAGGCGTACCCCTAATCTTTCCTCTAACCGCGCAACGCTCTTGCCTACTGCAGAAGCCGACAGGTCCAGAAGCTTTCCGGCCTTGGTAAAGCTTCGCGTCTCGGCAACCTGAACGAAAACAGCAATGCCGCTTAATTGTTCCACTGCCTATCCTTATTGAAGAAATTAATTCCGATATGTTCAGATTTTAAGCCTGTTTTTCCTTATCACAAGCTCCTCTACTCTATTGCCTTGCCAGTACGGATCAGCTGATCTGCGCTGGTCAAATTCCTTCTCCATAAGGCGTTAGAAATGACCCCCTCCAAGTCCTTCTCCACAAGAAACCTCTTCCACTTGCTGGCGGCTTGCCTGACAGGGGTGCTGATCCCGCTCTGCTTCACAGGCCCTGCCGTAGTACTTCCCATACTGGGCAAGGAGCTGGGCGGTAGTGCCAGTGAGCTTAACTGGGTCGTAAACGGCTATATCCTCACCTATGGTAGTGCAATGATGGTGGCGGGCAGCCTGACAGATATCTATGGTCGACGCCGTATATGGCTGATCGGACTGGCCTTTTTCTCGCTGGTCACGTTCACGATCCCCTACTCCGGCTCGGTCTTCTGGATTGATATCCTTCGCCTTTTACAGGGACTTGGAGGAGCGGCAGCATTCGCTGGCGCGATGTCTTCACTGGCGCAGACCTTTCATGGTGCTATCAGAACTCGAGTATTCAGCCTACTGGGCACGACCTTTGGAGTGGGACTTGCCTTTGGTCCTCTGGCCTCTGGCTGGCTGGTCGAAGTCGCGGGCTGGGCCTGGGTGTTTAACGCCACCGCCATCATCGGCGTTGCAGGCTTTCTGCTGGTATTCGGAAGTGTGAGGGAGTCCGGGACCTTGGGCAGCCAAAGGCTCGATTGGCCTGGCGCGGTAACCTTTACGCTGGCGCTGGCCGCCTTTACCTATGGCGTCCTGCTGGCACCCGAGTATGGTTGGCGGGATGGGTGGGTTCTGGGGTCACTGGTCCTGTCGGGAATAGCGCTGGTAGCTTTTACCCGGATAGAACAGCGCGTTACCTATCCTATGCTGGACCTGTCTTTATTCTCGAGCGCTCGCTTTATCGGTGTGCAGGTGTTGGCAGCCTCTCCAGCGTTCTTCTTTGTGGTCCTGATTGTCATGTTACCGGGTCGCTTCATTGGCATAGAAGGCCTGACGGCACTGGAAGCTGGGCAACTCATGATTGCTCTGGCTGCACCGCTTCTGGTTATCCCCTTGCTCGCTGCACTGCTGTCGCGCTGGTTAACCTCTGGAATGCTATGCGGAGTGGGTCTGGTACTGGTTGCCATTGGGCTGGTGTGGCTGGGCACAACACTCGGTCGTGAGGGAGGCGGTCATGCACTACTGCCGATGGCGTTGATTGGGATTGGCATAGGATTGCCCTGGGGGTTGATGGATGGCATGGCGGTAAGCGTTGTAGAGCCCGAGCGAGCAGGAATGGCTACGGGGATTTTCAATGCCGTGCGGGTCTCGGCGGATGGCGTCGCTATTGCGCTGGCAGGTGCCCTGTTGGCAGCGTTGATTCAATCTGATTTGCATCAGGCCATTGCGGGTATGCCTAGTAGCGAGCTTGCAGAGATTTCCAGCCGTGCAGCCTTGGGTGATTTACAGATGGCGTCTGCCTTTGGGGTCAATCAGCTTTCATTGATTCATGGCGCCTATAACCAAGGCTTTCGATTTCTGCTCTTTGTCCTCGCAGGCTTGAGCGTTTTAACCGCTCTGCTCATGGTGCTATTGCTAGGACGGAATCAGGCTCATGGGGAGCTAGCCTCTAACGATAAGAATAACTTGCCTGAGCCGCTTACTTCGGACGTGCGCTGATGCGGAGGCATCCGGTTTTACCTTTGTTTACCAGAGTCAACCCCCTCCTTTGATCCATTAACACTAGTGTCCCGCAATGTCACTCATGCAATACAAGAAGCAAATAAAGTTACCTATTAAGGTTTCTTACAAAGATGGGTTCGCTTGTACAGTAACGGCTGATGTGGATTACCCCGCCTGGAGGATGTGGTCTGCTGCCTGGATCGTGGTAGCGGTGTTCATGCTGTCTAATTCACCCACCCCGCTGTATGCCTATTGGCAGCAGAAGATAGGCTTTGCCTCTGGCACACTGACCTTTATATTTGCCGCCTATATCATAGGCTTGATCACAACACTGCTGTTCGCAGGACAGCTTGCGGATCGGTATGGTCGTAAAAGACTTCTCCTGCCAGGGTTGATAGGGGCAGTCCTGGCCACCCTACTCTTTGAGACAGCAACATCAGTGACAGCCTTGATTGTGGCACGACTACTCACAGGTATCGCTGTTGGAATCGTCGTGACTGCCGGTATGGCATTGGTGGTCGACAATGCAGGTCCTATCAGGCGTTCATCGGGTGCGCTCCTAGCGTCGATGGCCATGGTAATGGGGGCGGGACTGGGACCTCTTTTGGCAGGCATTATTTATCAGTGGACACCTGCCCCCATCACGCTCACCTTTTCCGCTGAACTTCTGATACTGCTCAGCGCGATCATTGCTCTGATAGTGCAACCAGTCAAAGCGCAACCCCCTGAGACAGAGAGACGTCAACTGCGTCTTCCTACGGTCCCAGCGCACTCATTAGGGCATGTTATCAAGGGTATCGCCTTTTTCGGGCCTGGGATCAGTGCGACTTCCTTTGTACTATCGCTTGGCCCGTCCATGTTATCGCATATCCTGCGTGTCCAAAGTCCGCTCATAGCGGGCGCCACTGCATGCGCCATGTTTGGCGTAGCCGTAGCGATACAGCTTGGTATAAAGAAAGTCGCGGTCAATTTCATATTCTTGGTGAGTGGCTGCGCTACCTGTGCCGCCATGATTCTGTTTGTCATGGCGTTGCATTGGTCCTCTGCTGCGTTCCTGGTCCTGGCCGCGCTTTTGGCTGGCGCTGCCCAGGGAGCCGGGCAGTTAGGGGGATTTAGTCTGATTGCTCAGCATATTCCGGACAATCGCCGCGCAGAAGCTAATGCTCTCTTTAACCTGGGCGGCTATCTACCGGCAGGGCTCTTGCCGATCATTACGGGCTTGGTAATAGACGCCTCATCCCTTGCAAGTGGAACACTTACCTTGGCCACATTGCTAGGTCTAACCGCTCTCATGGCCCTGATAGTAGTGACCTTCAATATGCTGCCAAGGAGCCTTAGATAAGGCTTGTGCGTATCCATCACTGGATCTCAGGCCTGATCAAGACAAACCTAGAACAGAAGCAGGTGAGTAAACATAGGCTCACTTGTACAAACGATCCAGAATCATCACGGGGCCTGTAGCCGTCGATCACGACAATATCCTCATGGCAATAGTGATAGCAAAAAGCTGCTCCAGCGTTGTGGCTGCTTTGTCTATTTCGCGACGATGGCTGTCCTTTACGCTAGCGCAAGCCGATTGCCAACAAGCGACGCTTTGAGTTCCTGATAGCGGAGCTTTCCCATGCTAAAACAACCTGAGCGGAAATACAGACCTTTTACACCTGTACACCTGCCTGATCGGCAATGGCCATCCCGTACACTTACTCAGGCTCCTCGCTGGTGCTCGACAGATCTGCGCGATGGCAACCAGGCGTTAATTGAGCCTATGGGGGCTGAGCGCAAACGTCGCTTTTTCGATCTGCTGGTTAAGGCCGGATACAAGGAAATAGAAGTTGCCTTTCCTGCCGCGTCACAAACTGATTTTGATTTTGTACGAGAGTTGATTGAGCTCGATCGTATACCTGCTGATGTCTATATCCAGGTCATGACGCAAGCGCGTCCGGAACTGATTCAGCGTACTTTCGAATCCCTGGCCGGTATACCGCGAGCAATTGTTCATATGTACAACGCAACTGCGCCCCTCTTTAGGGAAGTCGTCTTTGGCCAGGACAAGACCGCTACGGTAGCAATGGCTGTTGAGGGTACTCGACTGATTCGAAAACTCTGCAATCAGCAACCCCAAACCCGATGGATTTATGAATACTCACCCGAAACGTTCTGTTTTACCGAGCTTGAGTTTGCACTGGAAATTTGCGAGGCGGTCCGTCAGGCGTGGCAACCCTCGGACGACCGGCCGTTGATTCTCAACTTGCCAGCTACTGTTGAGGTTTCAACACCAAATGTCTATGCCGATCAGATCGAGTGGTTCATGCGCCAATTAAGCAACCATGAGCATGTCACGATCAGTGTGCACCCTCATAACGACCGCGGTACCGGAGTGGCATGCGCAGAGCAGGCGTTGCTGGCTGGTGCCCAACGTGTAGAAGGTTGCCTGTTTGGCAATGGAGAGCGAACTGGCAATGTTGATCTTGTCACGCTGGCAATGAACTTCTATACCCAGGGTATCGATCCGAAGGTTGATTTTTCCAATATGCGCGAAGTCGTACAGACGGTAGAAAGCTGTAATCAACTCCCGATTCACCCACGTCACCCGTATGCCGGAGAGCTGGTATTCACTGCCTTTTCGGGATCGCATCAGGATGCCATCAAGAAGGGTTTTGCTGCACAGGCAAGTAAACCGGATGGATTCTGGAATATACCTTATTTGCCGTTGGACCCTGCTGATGTGGGAAGCAGCTACGAAGCCGTTATAAGAGTCAATAGCCAGTCAGGAAAGGGAGGCGTAGCCTGGCTGCTTGAGCAGGATCATGGACTTCACCTGCCTCGACGGTTACAAATGGAATTTAGCCGTGAGGTACAAAAACAGACCGATCGCAGCGGGAAGGAACTCACCTCAGCACAGATATGGCAGCTGTTTCGTCAGGTATATGGGCTTCACGTCCAGGCAGATATGCATCTCTTGGACTATCACATTTCAGGGAATGGGGATGCAGTCTACCTGCATGATTTTAATGGCAAGCTCCGTTATCAAGGCCGCACCCTTTCGTTGGAGGGACAAGGCAACGGTGTGTTGTCAAGCGTCATAGACGCATTACGCAAGGCATTCAATATGCCGCTTGAAATCGTCGACTATGCAGAGCATACATTAGGTCAGGAAACGGCTAGTCGGGCAGCAGCTTACGTAGAATGTCGTAGTGCAAATGGCTTATGTCTCTATGGTGTGGCTATTGATGGAGATGCCACTGGCGCGTCGATACGAGCCGTTATCAGTGCTGCGGCGCGGTTGATCCACGCTTCACGCGAAGAAGCATTTGTTATTGCGCATTAGTCATTCTCGTGACCATAGGCGGGCGTCTTGCCAAAATAGGCGGTAGGTGAGACGCCAAGCGTGCGACGAAACATGGCGCTGAACGCACTGGGACTGTCATAACCCAAATCCAAGGCGACCTCTACGACTGGATGACCTGCGGCCAGGGAGTCAAGGCTGGAGAGTAGGCGCAAACGGCGTAGCCATTGAGCAAAGCTTAGTCCAGTCTCTCTTTGAAACAGGCGCGTCAGGGTCCTTTCGCTGACTTCCAGGTATTTGGCGGCGGCGGCAAGAGACCATTGCGAGGCAGGGTCTTTTTTTAATTCCTGGCAGAGGCGCTGAAGAGCAGGATCTGTGGGCGCAGGCAAATGCATAGCGAGCACTGGAAGCACACGCAACTCATCAAGAATCAACTCCATTACTCGTTCATCACGCCCGCCGGCAGAATAGCCGTCGGGTATGCTCATTGCCGTAATGATAAGTTGACGAAGCAATGGTGATATGTCTACGACACGGCAGGTATGAGGCAGGTCAGCTCGAGCAAGCGGATCGACAAACAAGGTGCGCATCTGTACCCAACCGGCAATCTTTAGATCGTGCTCTACCTCTGGAGGAAGCCAGACACCGCGGCCGGGAGGTACGACCCAGGCTCCCTCTACACTATTGACCGTTACCACGCCGCTGATGGCATGAATAAGCTGCGCCCGAGTGTGTTTGTGCCGCGCTACTCGTTCGCCATGCTGATAGTCCTGTGAGACCGCATAGATATGATTGGTACACTTGAAGTCGACTAGCAATCACAAAACACCTTAACAATCTATATCGGTATGTTAACGCGTTTTGCTCATACTCAAGACACAAACAAAGCGTAGGGTCACTGGTCAACTTCCTGCCAGCCCTTGTCTTCTTTACTATCCGGCCAAGGCGCGTTCTAAGTGTCACATAACGATTGAAGTGTAGTCGTAAGGTGTGCGAATAGGCGGTGTAGTCGTTTAAGTCCCTCTGCCTATTTATAGCTACACCCAGACGATACTCAGCAGATGTTACCGTTGGGGTACACTCTAATGACCACATAAGAAAAGCTATTACTTAGGCAATCATCATGGATGTCTTGGGCTTGCAAAGCGCATTGGAGCTGCTACAGCTTCTCTAACTTGCATTCTCATAATGGAGGGTCACTGTGCATTCAACTTGTAAAGGGTATGCTTTTGTTTCTGGCGGGTCTAAGGGAATTGGCCTGGCTATAGTTGAGGCGCTAGTTGCGAAAGACTATTACGTTATAACGTGTGGACGTAGTAAATCGACGTGGCACGATTGCGTAGAAGCAAACCCAGCACTCAGCCAAGCTGTTGATTTCCAGGAAGTAGATTTATCCAAGCCCGGCTCAATAGATCTCTTGTTCGATTACATCCGAGCGACATACAGGAATATCCATCTAGCTGTAAACAATGCTTCTCCAGCCCTTGAGTCAGGAGGGGATTTCGAGTCACTAGGTGTTAGGTCCCGGGAAGAAGGGGTTTGGATCGGTTAAAAAGAGCTGTGGTTGTTTGTGCCATTGCCCGAGGATAAAGCCAATCGGTGTTTGCCCTTTCAAGGCGCGCAATGGACGAGCGCTGTTATACGCCCACAGATAATCCCTTATATGCTCCTGCAGCTGTTTAAGCGAGGCATAATGAAAGGCCTTGGTGGTGGCCTGCTTGATCGTCCGGTTCATG
>NZ_WOEJ01000038.1:0-9412 GCF_019400845.1 Pseudomonas sp. MAG002Y
ATAAAGGATTATCTTTGGGCGTATAACAGCGCTCGTCCATTGCGCGCCTTGAAAGGCCAAACACCGATTGGCTTTATTCTCAGGCAATGGCATAAACAACCACAGCTCTTTTTAACCGACCCAAACCCCTTCTTCCCGGGACCTAACACCTAGGGCATCTTTAGTTCAGGTAGCAGCAAGGGGCTTCATTACCGAGGAAAAGCGTATCGAAATCTTAACGCTAACCGACCCGGTAACGCCTTAAACCGTAGGCCTGACATGGCTGCTCGGACATGATTTCAGTCCAGCCATGCAGGCGCTTCGAACGTGCCTGCATCATTCATTTTGAGCGAGCCAGCCTCGATTGACGCAACAGCGGGCATCATGTCAACCAATGGTACTCAGTGCAGCAGAGAATGCTTCAGGCGTAGGATTTTCAGGCCACGTTGCAATACCTTTGGGCAGGATCAGCCAGGGTTGTTTGTGCTTGGTCCAGATGTGCGCCATGGGATTTAGCGAGGAGCGGTTTTCGAGCGTGCCTGCCCGCAATATCCACATTCCGGGCGCGGCGGAAGTCGTGTTGTAGATACGGGTGTGGCAGACCGCGCAGAGGTAATGATGCGCATGTCGTTCATCTTCCTGGTAGGCATACTCAATAGTGGGGCCCTTCAAGGTAAAGGCATTACCCGGCAGCAAGGCATGCAGCGCAAAACTGCTGCCGCTCCATGTCTGACAGTACTGACAATGACAGGCGTAGACCACTGGCTCAGAGTCAATCACCGAGCAATAGGATACGGCGCCGCAACGACATCCACCGGCAAGCTTCATGAGTCATCATCTCGTGTTCGCGCAACGGGGCGCTTGGTGTGGGTTTGATTTAGGTCAAGCATGCGCGATTATCCTCCTAATGGAAATTGATCAAACTTGCCCAACTGCTCATAGGAAATGTATGAACGCGCCACAGTTACAGTGGGAAACCCAACGGGTCTTTCTGGCCGTGCTTCGAACCGGTAGCCTTTCCGCAGCTGCTCGAGCGTTGGGCATTGCCCAGGCTACTGCACGACGGCGTATCGATGCGTTAGAGCACACTGTGGGGACAAGTCTGTTTATCCGTTCTCCGGCGGGACTGCTGCCTACTGAAACCGCCAGAGAGTTGATAGGCCACGCTGAGTCCATGGCGTTGGCAGCCGAGGCATTTGTTCGTGCTGCATCTGCCGAAGCCCATGTGCCTGGAGGAACGGTCCGGGTCACCAGCAGTGAGTTGCTTGGTGTGGAGGTACTTCCCTCGCTGCTAGGAGAGATTCGGATCGCTCAGCCTCAACTGTCACTTGAGCTCAGCCTGTCGAACCGCATGGAGGATTTAACGCTGCAGGAGGCCGATGTAGCGGTGCGTATTCGCCGGCCTACTGAGGCCGCCGTAGTTGCTCGTCATGTGGGTGATCTGTATGTGGGCCTCTATGCCACCGCAGAACTGTTAGCTAACAACGGTGTTCCTCGTGGCATGGCGGAATTGAGCAGGTACCCTTTGATCGGACCGGACAGGAACCTGACGGAGCTCACATTCCTGGAGAAACAGGGGTTTCTCTGTACGCCGGAGCACAGCGTTATTCGAACCGATAATCATCTGGCCCAGTTTGCAGCACTAAAGGCTGGACTGGGCGTGGGTATATGCTCCAGTCAGCTGGCGCGACGTTATGGGCTGGTGCGCGTGCTACCAGAGCAGGTCGATTTTCGTGTGGATATCTGGTTGGCTATGCACTACGACCTACGCCGAGTGTTACGGGTTGCGCTGGTATTCGACGCACTGTCTCAATCGCTGTCACGCTTTTTGGCGGATGTCTGATTGGATATTAGCGCTGCAGGGAAGCACCTGATATGCCTTGATTGTGTCTGAAACTATCAGTTTGCGTAGCCTGGCGGTTTGTAACCGTATGCATGGATTGGGCTCATTTATTCCGCTGTGCATAAGTTGAGTAAGTTTCGTTAGCGTACCCGTAAAGAATGCATAACGAGGCAAGACACAGCCTGATTGCTGTGTTTAATAGATGTCCATGTCTGTCACATGGACCCATCACGATGCACTCACTGCTCGAAACGCCAGCGCAAGCGTTGGAGGAAGACTGTCTAGGCTCTGCCTCTGCAAAACCTGGTATCGCCAGAGTAATGTCCTTTCCCTCCCAGGCGCTCATTGTGGTAGAGCACAAGCAGGACTGGGAAAGTTATCTTCCCAGCGATCGCCTGATCAGCGTTTACGAATATCTAGAGGCGTCAGAGAAATACATTTCGAACCCGCATTTGCAGATCATCAATCTGTGCCGAAGCTACCGCTACCTTGAAAATGGCTATTACTGTTCGCTGCTGGCCGAGGCACGGGGCCAAAAGGTTATTCCTTCGGTCAGAACACTAAATGAGTTAGCTGGCAGTTCCATCTACCGGTCGTGCTTCGATGTGCTGGAAAAGGGGCTCGATCAAGTGCTGGATCAGCATGCGATCAGCCATAAAATGCGATTCAGCCTGACGCTGTGTTTTGGCCAATCACCGATACAGTCGTTACAGGCGCTGGCCTGGCGGCTATTCAAGATCTTTACTTGCCCAATCCTGCATGTTGATTTCAGCAAAGAAGCAGGCTGGCGCATCGCTGGAGTCAGGCCGGGTGCGCTGCATAAATTGAAGGCGTCCGAGCAGCATGACTTTGCCAATGCATTAGGCGCCTTTAACCGCAGGATTTGGCAGTTACCGCCGTCCCGATCAGCTGCCCGCTATGACCTGGCTATCCTGCATGACCCGAGGGAGGTATTACCCCCCTCCAATGCACAGGCCCTGGAGCGTTTTGTCAGGGTTGGTGCACAGATGGGACTAAACGTTGAGTTGATAGGGAAAAAGGACTATTCGCGCCTGGCCGAATACGACGCCTTGTTTATTCGAGAGACGACACGCGTCGATCATCATACGTACCGTTTTGCCAGAAAAGGGGAAAGTGAGGGACTGGTCGTAATGGATGACTCATCATCCATCCTGCGGTGCAGTAACAAGGTGTACCTGACCGATCTGCTCAAGCGTAACGCGCTCAGTATGCCAGGCACCGAGGTGTTATACCGCGACCATCCAGAACATCTGGAAAAGGCTGCCCGAGCGCTGGGCTTTCCAATGGTGCTTAAAATCCCGGATGGCTGCTTTTCACATGGTGTCGTCAGGGTAGCATCGGTCAAGGAGCTTGTTAACACCTGTCAGACCCTGTTCGAGCGATCCGCACTCCTGCTGGCTCAGGAGTTTCTCTACACCGAATATGACTGGCGCATCGGGGTACTCAATGGCCAACCGATCTATGCCTGCCAGTACTTTATGTCCAGCGGGCATTGGCAAATCTACCATCACCAGAGTTCAGGTATTAGCCTCAATGGTGAATGCTGCGCCGTCCATCTTCAGGATGTCCCGGCACAGGTCGTGGAAACAGCTGTTCGTGCAGCCAGCCAGATGGGGGATGGGCTGTACGGTGTAGATCTCAAGCAGTGTCATAACAGAGTGGTCGTGATTGAGGTCAATGACAATCCAAATTTGGATGCTGGGGTCGAGGATGCCTGCCTGGGGGACGACCTGTATCGAACAGTACTCAAGGAGTTTGTTCGTCGTCTCGAGCTCAAGCGGCTGGGCCACAGCGGCTAGGGGAGGAGGATCCAGGAATGATCACGGGCTATCAATTAGCTAATGGAGCACTCGTGCCGGCCCCAACAGACCACGCCGGGATACTGCTGTGTATCAGCCCAGGCAGAGATGAGCGGCAGATCTTGCATGAGCGCTGCGGTGTGGATGAGCATGCCCTGGACTCAGCCCTCGATCCAGACGAGGTGTCGCGTGTCGAATTTTATCCGGATCATCTGTTTCTCATCTGGAAACGTCCCGAGCATTATTCAGGCACTGCGTTTGAGGTATCATCATTTGGCTTGCAACTAGGCCAGGGGCAACTGGTAATCATCTCGGCCAGTAATTCCCTACTCACGGTATCGGGTTCACGCCAACCGCTGACTGATCTCATGGATGTGCTTTTGGAGATGCTGTTTAGTAGTGTGCATCACTATTTGGGGCATCTTAGGGTAATCAAGATGATCGCACGTGAGCTCCAGCAGAAATTCAATCACTCGGTGAGTAATGTACATCTGCTTCAGATGTACAACTTAAGTGAAAGCCTGATCTATTACCTGAATGCGCTTCAGGGTAACGGTGCCGTTCTGGCAAGGCTGCGCAGACATGCCATTGCGCAGGGGCTTAAGGCTGAAACGGTCTCAATACTGGATGAGCTGATTATTGAAAACGAGCAGTGCTACAAGCAGGCCGAGATCTATTCCACAGTCTTTTCCGGATTGATGGATGCGCGGGGCAACCTTGCCAATAATCTGATGAACGAAACGCTGCGCCGTTTGACCCTGATCAATGTAGTGTTTCTCCCTCTCAACCTCATTGCCAGTATTGGTGGGATGTCCGAGTTCAGCATGATGACAGCAGCTTTACCCTGGTGGATAGCCTATCCACTACTGGTGCTGGGCATGCTGTTGCTAGGCGTGGCGATGGTAGCGGTACTCAGGCGTATCGCTCGCTACAGCCGGAGCAAGGCAATGCCCCATCCCTCCTAGCACGTTGCCGATTTGGCTGCCTAGGAGACGATTGCCATGCTGCCAGCAGCGGGATCAGGTCAGCCGTTTGATGAGAGCGCTGGCTGAGCGGCTGAACCTTTGATCAAGACATAGCAGAACTCTATGCCTTGACCGGTTGTAGTCTGGGTAGTTGCAGACAGCAGGCGCCATCCTTCCAGAAGCTTGCTTTAAACGGCGTTCGTATTACTTAGGTAGAATGTTTTCGCGTTCAAGGCGGATACATTCGTACTATTAATACCGTTGTAGGTCTCCTGATACTCACAAAACTGCTCCTATTCATGATTTACAAAAATGTTCGACGCTCGAAGCGGCTAGTCAAACCGAGAAAGGCACATAAGTCGAAGGGCTTACCATCCTAGACCCGATTTGCAACATCCGCTCACTCTGGATGATGGCTGCCTAATTGAGTTCAGGGGTAATTGAATAACTTTTACAACTCTTTGACATAAGCGTTAGAAAGTTATACGAATTCTCCTCATTCAGGTCATCTGTCTGGTCATAGGAACGCTGCTCTTTTTTCTAACTCATGCAGTTATGGCCGAGAAAAAGAGCGAATTTGAAAAAATAGTACTCGTGCTTGAGGACGAGGCTTGCCTGCGTATGCTCGTGGCAGAGGTGTTAAAAGAGCTTAACTTGAACGTTATCGCCCTACCTTCTGCTGACGTGGGCTACATGCTATTGCAAAAACACTCAGCTCATATCGACTTGGTGCTTTCTGATATTCGAATGCCAGGAAAAATGAACGGCGTTGATCTTGCCAATAAGATTTCAATGGAGTGGCCGCATATTGGTATTGTCTTAACGTCTGGATATGAAGCACAGGCCATGGCTGGCCTGACTAAACCAACCGCGTTTCTTCCAAAGCCCTGGACAATCAGTGCAGTGCAGGAAGCTATTTTTCGCCTTTTAACAAGTAGCTAATTAGTGCTACCAACGCTTGATTATCCTGGCCATATAATCATTTTCAGATATTAGGACCGCGTCATCTCTGCTATTTGCCTACACTTACCAGTGAAGAGGTTTTCCAACTCAGCTCACTGAGAGGTGGCGGTACTATGAATGGAGTAGGCAAATGCACCACCGAAAAAAAGATTCTTATCGTTGAAGACACAGACTACCTGCGGCTCCTGATGGCCGAGGTGCTGGACTCAGTTGGGCCAAGAGTCGAGGCGCTTCCTACCGCCGATGAAGGATATTCCTTTCTCCAAAAATGCGGGCATAACGTGGCCGTTCTGGTAACAGACATTCGTACACCAGGACGCCTGGACGGCGTTGACCTGGCAAGGCTAGTGGCTAGCAAATGGCCTCATATCAGGGTTGTGCTGACCTCAGGCTATAACGCCAACTCACTTTCTAATCTCGATACCTTTGATCAGTTCCTGGCCAAACCGTGGTCAATAGATCAGTTGCGAGGAGCAGTACTCAAAGTACTGGAGGACGCAGATCCATCCTCTACCTAAGCGCGCACCTCCTCTTACAGCCCGGACCGATTAGCTCCATGCGGATCTCCCTCAGCCTTGCCGGGATAATTTACCGGTAAGGCCCCATCGTGCCTAAAGAGTACCTCTATCCTGGATGATTCAGCTCTCACCCGAGCCGTCCGCTGCCCTGATCAAACTCACCCAAACGCTACGCGTCTTAGTCTATGCGAGCGGCTGGAGCTGCGTACGCAACCGGACAGGGAGATCGGTAGGCAAAAGTCCCCGCCCAGTGCCTGTCATCAAATACAAGGCTTCTGGGCAGGCGCCGTTATAGCTCAAGCGCTTCTTTACCCTCAAGAGACGCTAATGCTGTGACTTTCTCTGGCCTGCCTGACCCGCCGTGCGGCAACCTGGGTAAATGAACTGAGCGCTGATTTCCCTATCGATAGTTAAAGGCCTGACCAGTAACGTTTTAGAGGTCAGCCAGGTATATCGGGTTGATTAATGTGATGCCTAAATCCAGGCGCATTACTTGGCTCACCTCTGACAAAAGTGCGAGTCTTGATGAAACAAGAGCTAAATTTTCAGACATTGTTCGAAGCGCTTCCGCACCTTGTACTGGTCCTGTCTACAGGTCCGGAGTTCATCATGCTGGCTGCTAACGAAGGGCGGCTGCAGGGAACCAATACGCGGCGTGAGGACTGCATAGGACGATCGATATTCGAGGTGTTTGGAAAGAATCCGGACGAGCGAACAGAGTTTGGTGCAGGCGTATTACGCGCCTCGCTAGAGCGTGTGGTACAGACCCGAGCGCCTGATCGCATGGCAATCACCAAGTATGATATTCCTCGGCCGGCAGCGCAGGGTGGGGGCTTTGAAGTACGCTACTGGAGTCCGCTTAATACGCCTGTGCTGGATGAAAAGGGCGAGGTCATCTACATCATCCATCAGACCGAGGATGTGACGGAGCAGGTTGTCGAACAACAACGCTCCAATTCAAACCTCAAGGTTGTTGATGAGCGTTTTCGTGCTGCCCTGCTGGCATCTGAAGCCGGTATCTTTGACTGGTACATCGATGAAGACAGGCTCTACTTTGATAGCGCGCTGCAACAGCTGTTCAAACTGCCGGATACCCTTACCCATAATGCTATAGAGCGCTTTCTCGACTATGTGCATCCAGAGGACCAGGCGCAGGTACGCCTATCCTTTGCTCAATGTATGCAAGGTGGCAATTTTACAGTTGAGTTTCGGCTACAGCGTAACCAGGACGAAAGATGGCTGGTCTGTAAAGGTAATGTTTTCAGGGATGCCGCAGGCAATCCATCGTATGTAACAGGTACTTGCGTGGATATCAGTGCTCGAAAGCACGCTGAGAACGCCTTGCGTGAGCTCAATGAAACACTGGAAGCGCGTGTTGCCTCCGAGGTAGCCGAGCGTACCCGTGTGGAAGAAACACTCCATCAGGCCCAAAAAATGGAAGCAGTGGGGCAACTCACCGGCGGTATTGCCCATGACTTCAATAATCTGCTCACAGGGATCATTGGTAGCCTGGAGCTGATGCAGCGGCGCCACAGTGCCGGCAGTTCGAAGGATGATGAGCGCTATATAAACGCTGCCGTAACTTCGGCCCAACGGGCGGCAGCGCTCACTCAGCGCCTTCTGGCTTTTTCTCGGCGTCAGACACTGGATCTTAAGGCGATTGACGTTAACCAGCTGGTAGCCTCGTTAGAGGACCTGCTTAATCGTACGACTGGGGAAAATATCAAGGTCGTAACAGCGCTAAGCTCAGGCCTTTCTCTGGCCTGCATGGATGCCAATCAACTCGAGAGCGCCCTGATTAACCTCGTGATCAATGCCCGCGATGCTATGCCGCACGGCGGCACTATCACGATTTCGACCGCCGCTTTCGACGTGAAGAGTGATCAGCAGGCCAGATGGGCTGAGCTCAAGGAGGGCCAATACATACAGTTGACGGTAACGGATACCGGTATGGGAATGGCGCCTGATGTGTTAGCTAAGGTCTTCGAGCCCTTTTACACCACCAAACCTATCGGTCAAGGGACAGGGCTAGGGTTGTCCATGGTGTATGGCTATCTGAAACAGGCCAAAGGGTCTGTTCAGATTCTCTCTGAGCCTGGAAATGGAACCAGGGTTCACCTGTATATGCCTTGCCATAAAGGTGACGCAAATACGTTGCCAGCAGAGAAAAATAGGGTGGCACCGTTAGGAAGTGGTGAGATCGTACTGGTCGTTGAAGATGAGGCAGTGGTTCGCTCGCTCATCGTAGAGGTACTGGATGAGTTAGGCTATCGGGTGCTTCAAGCGGCAGATGCTCAAGAGGCCATTCCTCTTTTAGAAAGCGATCAGCGCATTGATCTGATGATTTCTGATGTAGGGCTACCAGGCATGAATGGACGTCAGCTTGCTGACTTTGCCCGCCTAAGCCGACCGAATCTGAAGGTTCTTTTTGCGACTGGTTATGCGGAAGGTTCCAATGTAAACGGCTACCTTGCGCCCAATATGGAAATCATTACCAAGCCTTTTGCAATCGAAGCACTTGCCAGCAAAATCGAAGGGATACTTAAGCCGACATAGGCTAATACAGAAGTCACCTTAGCTAGTTCAGACCGATCCGCCCGCCGGGTAAAAAAAGCAATAGAAGCATTAGCTGTCATATGCATTTCTACCAGATGCTTACGCTGAGTTTTATCAGGGCATGGCGAGTTAGACAGGGATGATGTGGAGATTAAAAGCTGTAATTTCAATATACCGTAAGCTCAATCATCGTCACTCCAAGCGACCGAAGCTGAGCATCCAGTATCACTTCTCGGTTAGCATCATTTAAATCCTCAGCGCCTGTTTCTGCGTTAGGTCCAGCCAGGCGTGCGGCCAGTATCTCCTTGGCTTCTCGAGAGGTTAAACCGCCAATATTGAGCTCAAGGCAGAATTCACACTTATTCAGGCGGTACTTAATGGTTTGTGGCATATCCAGCGTTGGGGCTCAAAGACCCGTAGTATTTTTCAGCTCTAGACGTATCAACCATTAGGCTGATGGTAACTCTGCATCGCATTGGTACGCACTGTTCAAGAAGTGGAGTATTGGTAGCTAGACAAGTTTCTCTGAGTGCTACCTTTCATATAGGACTTTGAACCAGGACAAGGTCTGCTTTGGAAATCCCGTGCCATTTGTAGGTTTCTCTGAACTAAAGCGGCAAGCCCTGACTCCAGACCTACAGAAGCAATGATGCCAGCCAGCGCATCTGGACAGTCTGATGACATCAGATCGGTTGCGCTTAAAGACTGACTAGCTTGGATGCCAGATACCAGGCGTGGTGCAAAGCACACCACTTAAACCCATCACAG
>NZ_WOEJ01000039.1:0-8283 GCF_019400845.1 Pseudomonas sp. MAG002Y
ATAAAGGATTATCTTTGGGCGTATAACAGCGCTCGTCCATTGCGCGCCTTGAAAGGCCAAACACCGATTGGCTTTATCCTCAGGCAATGGCATAAACAACCACAGCTCTTTTTAACCGACCCAAACCCCTTCTTCCCGGGACCTAACACCTAGTTAAGATTTCATTAAATAGCGATTCAAGTCTTTACCATATTCTTCAGGGTCTACTTGACAGCCAAATACGGGATCAAAATAAACCTTTGATGCCTGTTCGCCTTCAAGGGAGAGAATCGTGTGTCGCGCAAACTCGACAACTTCGCCACCTTTCCAGTGGACGATCTCTGGTTTGGCCGACAGGGAGAACCTCATAGGTCCTGTTAATTCGAATGGCTGCAGTCCTTTCATACCTGCTGCCTGGCCGAGCATGTTGAAAATATGGGCAAAGGATGAGCAATCACCGTCCCGGCGGCCAATCATTTCAAATGGATCTCTGCTCTTATCCATGCGATAGATAAACAGTTTTTGTCGCATGTTCTGATGTGCCATTTTTTCAAGCTGCTCCAAGGCAGACTCAGTGCCCTCTATTCCAGTAAGAAGGCGAGACAGCGTGGGCATAAAACTCTGGGCGTTTCGCTTGTCCTCCAGCATCTTTCTCTGGAGTTCAGGATGATGGGGGTTTGGGCGATTAGCAATTAACTCAAGACGGCCTTGCGCAACCTTACTCAACTCGCTCTTGGTACGTTGAAGGTACTCCTGGTCTGGCGCACTTTTTCCTTTCTTTATAGCCATTTCGTGATTAATCAGCACACTATTCAGTATGGTTCGCGGACTTTGCGAGCCACTATTGACGCGACGATCTACAGGCTCCTCCAGAGCTATCAAGGCAGGTTCTGTGCGTTCTCCCATCTCTTTTAGGACAATGTTGACATATTCCTGTAGAGGACCTCGAGGATGCATGTCTTCACTATTCGACAGTCCAGTAATAGCACTCAAAAGTTGCTCTATTTGGATACGTCTACTGCTGGATACTCTATTTCCTGAATGAGTCTGATAGGCCAGAACAGGCTGGTGGGCTTGAGATTCAGAAGTGGCCTGATCGTGCAATAAAGGAATACTTCTACGTGATCTAGTGGTTGGTGACGCCAGTGTTAAGTCAAATCTTCCCCCAACGGTGAGACGACCTGAACTGAGTGCATGGTTATAAAGACGACGAAATGCAGGACTGGATTCATAGGACTTGATTAGAGTCTCCTTTAAAGCAGCCATCGTTTTGATATGGTCGGCCTGCTTCCCATCTGCTGACTGACCTTCGGCACTAAACAAATATTCGTCAAGACGGGCTAGCTCTATTCGAAAGCTATCGTCAACAGCCTTAAGATCATGTTGCTTTCGTAGAGTGCTAGGATTTTTCAGCTGCGCGTACATGTCGGAATGAGTCTCTGCGAGCTGCTGATCACTGCCCTTCAACTGTATACTTAGTTGCGTATCCGCTACACCAGATCGTGATGTGACTTGTAAGGGAGCGAGCATGGAACCGCCTTCTGATTCGTCATTTTCAGACGTTTGTGGTCGGCATTTTCGTTGGGTTCCTTTTACGAAGCCTATGTAAAACTTCCCGCAGCGGGCATAAGCTGATTAACCGCAAGTGAATCTAAGGCGGGAATAACTTAGAGGGCAACCCAAAACAACCACCCTTTGAATCATTGCGCTCATACCCCGACGGACAGAGCCTAAGCGTTAAGCCAGCATTTCCGCGACTGGACCTGTCTTCCTGATTCTTGCCATAACTTGACTGCTGTCTCTGCTAGATCGCTGGCACTACGCTAAAGTTGTACGCCTAAAGCTAATAGACTGGCCCAGGCAAGATGCCTAGTCGCTAGTGACCCTCAGCGCTCAGAAATACTCCCATACAGGAAGATACAGGGATGACAAGGAACGTTATATATCATGCTCGTACGGCATATTTTGAAGCGACGGTATGTCTGATTGCAGTGGGGTTAATGTAGATGCCCACGCTCGTTCAGATGCTTGTTGCAACGATGATTTTTCTCTTCGTGCACATATCATCCTTGGCTGCTGGCGCAAGGATGCTGGGAGTAACGATCCGCGAAGTAAATTATGGTATTGGTCCGTGTCTCCTTAGTTATGGCAAGGTCCGGATCAAGGCATTCCCCTTTTTCGGAACGCTGATAGTCAAGGATTCAAGGCTTGAAGTTCTGCCGCCTGAAGAAGTGCTCGACGCCTTTGATCACCAACCTGTCTGGAAGCAGGCGCTTCTTCCTTTGACGGGCCCATTTGCCGTGCTCTTGGTTGCGCTGCTTATTCTAGGGACTGCCGGGTGGACGAGCTTTTTGTCAGGGTTTTCTCAGATCATAGAGGGGGCACTTGCGCCGTTCTCAACGGCCCAGGCTGCTCTCAATGATTTCTCGAGCTTTGCTGCCGTACATTCCTCATCAGCAGTAGTTGCGCTTGTCCTCGTAAAACTGTCTGCCTTCAACCTGCTGCCATTTGCTGGTTTTAATGGAGGCAGTGCATTGATGGCCCTTCTAGAATGGGGGCGTCAGGATCTAGCGTGGCAGCAAAAGATGACAAGCGCGCTTGGTATATTAGGGCTTATTACACTTTCAAGCTGGCTGCTTGCGTTAGGCTTTTATGGTCTACCGGAGCTATTCCGTATCATCTATCCCTAACAGCACAATAACCAACGGTAAACGCGCGGCCAAGCCCCACCAGATCCCTGCGACAGGGGATGGTGTCCACTTAAAATACGTGGATACCATCGCCCTATCATCAGAATTGCCATGCACCAGGGACCATCTCCTTTAGAACTCAGATCGTTCAGGAATGCCTGCAGCTCTGCACGTCAATGGTTGTTGTATCAGCAACGCCAGAGCCTTGGATTACAACCTGAAGGCTTGGCTCTATACAGTATTTGGGAAATAGAGTTGAGCCTGTAGACAACAGCGCGGTTGAGAATTAGATCCGGCCATGGGGTCCTGGACGTGCACGGGTTATCTGCCAGGTCGCTACGTAGCGGTAAACGAGCAACAGCGATCACAAGCATGATCCAGGCACGACGCATGAGAGGCATACGATCCGTATGCCTCTCTCAGAAACGTGCTGACGCAGCGTGCAAGTAAGATCCTTAGAGTGTTGCCGGACAAGTGGATGTCCGCCAAGCAAGGCCAAGTAGCTTGGGGCTGTGTCAAGCGGCTCCTTCAAGAATGACAAACGTACCAGTTGCAACACCCACGCGTAGGGCTTTGGCCGCCTGGTATTCAGGGCTTTCATAGAAACGCTTGGCGTCGGCGAACGAGTCAAATTCGAATATCACATGCCGCTCATGGGCTTCACCCTCCAGGTTCTCATATTGTCCCCCCGCTATTACCTTGGGATTGAAGGGTCGCATTGCATCACCTGCGGCTCTGGCATAGTCGGCGTAGGCGGCCGCATCCAAAATGGTCACGTGCCCGATCAAGTATCCTTTTGGCATGTCTTTCTCTCTTTCAGTAGGTACATTCAACTCAACGCGTGGCGGTTATTACAGCTGCCTGCGTCCCAGGTATTGGGTTATGGTCAAAGGCGCTGCTTCGACCCCAACGGCGTGAAAGGTGCAGGGCGCCTGCTGGCATCCTGGTGATCAACCATCCACTCGGAGTAATAAGGAGGCAAAGCACTCACCGCCTCCAGGCGACCCAGCTCCTCATCCGTCAGGAGGTATTTACCGCACCGAGGTTAGCTTCGAGCTGGTCAATCCTTTTGGCGCCGATGATGACGCGTGTGGCATAAGGTTTGGCAAGCAACCAGGCAAGCGCCACTCTTGCAACGGAAACACTGCACGCATCGCGGATGGCGTCCAATACACCACTGGTGCCTGCGCCTTCGGCGACTGCCGCCGCCATGCGTTCGGTGTGGCGATAACCGGAGTGGTAAACGATGACAGTTCGGACAGGAATAGAGTCGGAATTCATGAAGGTCCTCTGCAGGCAGTGAAGACGCAAGCAATTTGAGAACTACTCTACTGAGTCCAAAATACGTTATAAACCATGTCAATCTGAACGCTCTGTTATCTTTCTGGTGAACAATGCCAAATCTTCAGGCACTTTTGATTTTTGCCCGCGTTGCGGAAATGATGAGTTTCACACGTGCGGCTGAAAGCCTAGGAATCCAGAAGGGACGGGTGTCGACGGTGATTCGTGGACTGGAGCGAGAGGTGGGCGCGACCCTCCTGCACAGAACGACACGCAGCGTGCAATTGACCGAAGATGGACGTGCCTTCTATGCACGCGCACGTGACCTACTGGCCGAAGCTCAGGACGTGCAGTCAATGTTCACGAACAAAGGCGCACCTCTGAGGGGGAGATTGCGCGTAGATATGCCGACTGAGCTGGCAAAGACCGTTGTGATTCCCGCTCTGCCCCAGCTGCTCAATATGAACCCTGAGTTGGAGATTGAACTCTCCAGCACAGATCGCCGAGTCGATCTTGTTCAGGAAGGGTTCGATTGTGTAATCCGTCTCGGGCCAATCGTTGACGACAGGTTAATCGCCCGCTCACTGGGAAAGTTGCGCATGATGAACGCGGCGAGCCCAGGCTATCTGGCAAAGCACGGCATACCGCAAACACTCGACGACCTGCTCATCCAGAGTCATCAGATGGTTCACTACACACCAACACTCGGCGCCCGACTTGCTGGATGGGAATATCCGGAAGGTAATGGTTATGCATCACTGCCGCTGCCAGGGGCGATACACGTAAATAACGTGCAGACCTATCATGCGGCGGGCCTGGCGGGAATTGGACTGATCCAGGCCGGCTATTTGGCCCTTGCGCATTACATCAAAAGCGGCGACCTAGTAGAGGTTCTACCCAATCTACGGCCCGAACCGCTGGCGGCATCACTCGTAGTCGCGCATCGGCGTAACCTTTCCCAACGCGTCCGGGCCTTCATGACGTGGATTGAGCATGTATTGGAACCCTATTTTGATTAGCTGCTTGAGTAGCTAAGACTTGATCCAGTCACTTGTCCTACCACAACTACCTCAAGACTTGCCTGCCATAAGCTTACGACCAACGGCTCAATGTTATCAGGGCCGCCTGATGCAGGCATACCATCACCTGGTTTAAGGCAACACGTCTCGCCCAAGCGGAACGAACTGTGCCTTTTGCCTGTTATATGGCGAGCAGAAGCTACGAGGGCAGCAAGGAATTCGGACTATTTAGTCTGCAGATTGGAACGTGTGCCGCGGTCGTTAACGCGACCGCGTTGCTCAAGCACTATCAAATGCACCTAAAGATGCTGGGGCCAACCACACGGGCACAAGTGGCGTACCTGTTTAGCCTAGCCGCTAGGGTTGATACCTGAGCGGGTATGTGCCATTGCTTTACGTATTGTAAGGCCCAGCCAGTATTCAGGTGTTCAAACTTGTGAACGGTTACTGAAGAGCTGACTCGCTAACTCCGTATGATTCGCTCCCTTTTATCAGATAAGCCTTCTAGAGAAGGCCCGAACGGAGCGACAAGTGTATGGATACAAGTCTTGGCAAACTCATTAGCCGGCATGGAAGAAGCAAGTCATCACTGTTCTTGACTGGATTATTTGCTGCCATCTTCACAGGAGTCGGCATTTTCGTGATGCTGCTTCCCATGCTCACTGCCAATTCAAATAGCCATATGGCGATAGGTGCTTCGGTCTTATATGGCATAGGCATTTGTCTTGCAGCGGTAGGATTGCTCCCTATAGGCGTTGTGTTGTACCTGCACAAGAAGAAGCCAATCGTATGTTTGCATGAAGAAGGACTTCTAATCGAAACGCCTAACAGCTCCAACAATTGCCGATTCGAGCAGATGGAAGATTTCTATCAGTTCACATACGGCGGTTTTGCCTTTAGGAAAGACCCCAAGACCCCGTGGGTATTCGTAAGAACCAGCACTGCACAGCATCGTCAGCTACATGACCAGGTGCTTGAGCGTCAGGTTGAAAAAAGGGGTCAGCTGCTTCTTTCTCAACTAAGCCAAGGCAACGCTGTTACCTTTAGATTTTTCTCTATGCTCGACGGCTTTAAGAAGAGCTTGGTTGCAACGAGCAATCTGGCCTATGAAACAAATGACATTGTGCTGACCCATACGTCTCTGACCATTGCTGGCAAAACTTATCTTTTAGAGGATATAGCGAGCCTGAAGAGCAATGCCTGGAGTGAGATTCTCAAGATTCAGGACAAAAAGGGAGCCGTTCTTTTCAGTACACACATATCTTCCGTGCTCTCTGCAGACCTGCTGTTCTCATTGATTGTTGCGTTGCAAGAACCGGTGAAAGCAAACATGGCCAGCGCTACTTACGCTTGATCAAAATTAACCAGACGCGGTAACTAGCTCAGCATTCAAAATTTGCGACCTACAAGATCCAAAATGTCAGATCTGGTTCTCTAAAGTAATTGACCCCAAAATCCGTGGTTGGTACCCGCGCGAGTATCAACCACGAGGCTATAAGAGACCTTTCCTGTAGTCCGAATCGCAGACACAGGCGATACCGGCGCCTGTAACCTGTGTGCAGGAATCGGAAAACACGGATGTCGAGGCATTAGGTATTACCGAATGCCTCCGCCTCCCTGAGAATGAAGGATGAGGCGGCTGCGCAATAGCAGCCAGCAGATGATGCGCTGGGCTCTAGCCGAGGCGTCTATTAACCAGGTCCCTATGCTAATGGGCTAAAGTCTTAGGGAGGCGGGAGATAAAGAGGTCTATACTGGTTCCAAAGAAGACGCCTACAAGCGGTGACGGTATGGAATCGGTAGATCGACTGATCGTTATCGGCACCTCGGCAGGAGGATTCAACGCCCTGCACTGGCTGCTGGCCAAGCTACCGGCAGATATCAAGGCTGGCGTACTTGTTGTGGTGCACATGAGCCCCAACGAGCAGGCGCTACTTGATATTCTCTCCCAACACACACAACTACCTATCCGCTATGCAAAAGAACTGGACCCAATTGTTCAAGGTGAAATTCTGATTGCTCCGCCTGACAGGCATATGCGTGTTGAAAACAGAAAGATCCGGATCGTGTATGGGCCTAGGGAAAACTTTGAGCGGCCTTCCATAGACCCGTTGTTTCGTTCTGCTGCCATTGAGTTTCGGGAGAATGTCATAGGCGTAACCTTGCCCGGTGACATGGAAGATGGCGTGCTGGGCATGGAGGCCGTCAAGTGCCATGGCGGGATTACCCTGGCTCAGGACCCGCTTGAAGCAGTCAGTCCCTTTATGGTTAATAACAGACTTGACCATACTCATGTCGATCACTGGCTTCCCATTAACCAGTTAGCGGCAAAGCTGGTAAGCCTAACCAACGAAGCGGTCGAACCGTCGCAACAGGACGTAGACTGGTTAGCGACAGAAGATCAGGTATCCAAGCAGCGATCCTCAGGTATTCCCGGGTTGGAAGCGATTGGTGCTCCCTCCCCGTTTGGTTGCCCGGAATGTCGCGGCGTACTCTATGAGATCAAGCAGAACGGGCAGTTTCACTATCGCTGCCACACCGGTCACTCCTATTCCGCCGAGATGCTTTCCAAAAGTCAGGAGCGGCTGGCTGAAGAGGCCATGTGGACGGCAACACGTGTATACGATGAGAAGGAAGCCCTGCACCTTCGGCTTGCCGAGCAGGCTCGAAAAAATGGTCAGGCGGAGTGTTATGAGAGGCACCCACAGGAGGCAGGAAAGGCACGATCGTGCTCGGCACGCCTGCGTGAGATGATTCGCCTCCACAGCAGTTAAGCCAGATCTGGACCATGGATTCGTCCCAGCTTTCTATACCTGCTTAACCTACTTACCAAAGGTCAATGAGTGAAAGGTCGTGGTAATTTCCAATTGGCTTCATCTCCCTTGTCCTCTTCGTATTGTCTTGTCAAACAGCAAGCGCAAGCAGAAAGACTAATGTGCTGACGCAGAAAACGCTGTCTCAACACTTATGAAAGCTGAAGTTCTGTTTTGCAAAAAGAGCAGAGCCAGGCAAGGGAATCACTTTCAGGATGAAGCGTGTAATGACATGGCCTCATCTCGCCGCATTCTTCACATTCGACACGACGAACAAGAGTATCCTCTTCATCGGGCAACACAGACACAAAGACCTCCACCTGATGTGTTTTGTTAAAAGACGATTATAAGGAGGCTACCTATAGCAGCCTCCTCTGGTAGTAACAGCTCGCAACACCACTAGCGCTTGGTGCGATCGGTAAGATCGGTATCTGAGTCATGAGTACCGCTCAGGTGCGAGCGAGTACCATTCTTCTCGATATCCACATCAGTACGACGTAC